>NZ_JSZM01000024.1:0-31045 GCF_000801965.1 Lysinibacillus sp. A1 | reverse complement strand
TGCTCCTTCTAAGTTTATTCTCACCAAAAAAAGGAAAGTCTCAATTGATGATCGAGTCTCTCCTTTAGCTATAAAAAATAATTCATTTAAAAAAATCCGCAAGTAAAAGCACTCTTGAGATTTTTGACGTGTCGTATTATATAAGATGCAAAATGCTTCTTTCCCTAAACAAACTATCTTTGCTCAATTTAAGTTAGCATATTGCAATCACGTTTACAATCACTTTGCTTGTGAAACTAGCTACTTTTTACAGGGATAGAATATGAACATAAAAAGTTGTTGTCAATATTTGTGTTTTTCTTTTAAATAATTTATTATTGAAACATCCAACAATTTTTTAAATCATAGGAGGTGTACACTTTGTTTACTTCCCTCATTTGGGCGGGAACAAAGGAATTATTTGGACGGAGACATATTGGAGATAACCATTAGGTTGGCGGCATTCGCCCTACTAATTATAATGACAGGATTTTTCGTTGCAACAGAATTTGCAATCGTTAAAGTGAGAACTACCCGCATTGATCAATTGCTCGCAGAAGGGCATAAGAAGGCGAAAAATGCAAAACGTGTTGTTTCAGATTTAGATGAGTACTTATCTGCATGTCAGTTAGGTATTACCATCACTGCACTCGGTTTAGGTTGGTTAGGTGAGCCTACATTCGAAATTATTTTGCACCCAGTGTTTGAATTTCTAAATTTGAATGGTAGTATAACATCTATCCTTTCATTTATAGTTGCATTCTCAATTGTAACGTTTATGCATGTTGTTATTGGGGAATTGGCGCCAAAAACATTAGCCATCCAAAAAGCAGAACTTGTCACATTAAACTTTTCTGGCCCATTAATTTTATTCCACAACATTACGTATCCAGTCATAAAGTTATTAAACGGATCTGCCCGTGGCTTAACTGGCCTTTTCGGCTTAAAAATGATGTCGGAATCAGAAGTAGCTCATACAGAGGAAGAACTACGTATGATTTTATCGGATAGTTTAAAGGGTGGAGAAATAAATAACTCAGAATATGAATATGTAAATAGTATTTTTGAGTTCTCAGATCGTCTTGCAAAGGAAATCATGGTTCCTCGAACAGAGATTGTCGGCATTGAAAAAGAACTGACAATTAAAGAGGTATTTGATTTAATGGGTGTTGAACAATATACTCGTTATCCAATTATTGACGGCGATAAAGACCATATTATTGGTTTAGTTAATATGAAGCATTTATTAACCGCTTACATTAAAGACCCGAAAAATGGGGATAAACCAGTTATTGACTATATGCAACCAATCATTCGAGTGATGGAAACAACGCAAATTAACGATTTATTACTCAAAATTCAACGTGAACGTATTCATATGGCCATTTTAATGGATGAATATGGCGGAACATCTGGTTTAGTGACGATCGAAGATATTATTGAGGAGATTGTCGGCGATATTCAAGATGAATTCGACGAAGATGAAATCCCAGAGGTACAAGAAATAGCAGATAATCATTTTATTTTAGACGCCAAAATGCTTCTTGAAAATGTAAATGATATGCTAGGTACTGACATAGAAGATGATGATATTGATACTATCGGTGGTTGGTTTATGACAAAACGCTTCGATGCAGTCGAAGGCGACAGCATTCAGGAGCAAGGTTATGAATTTATTGCAAAAGAATTAGATGGTCACCATATTTTATACTTAGAAGTTCTGAAGTTACCTGAAAGTGATTTATCAAATGAATTTGACGCTGTTACTGAGTAAGATTCATAAATATGGACTTTTCCTCACACCTTATATAGGTGGGAGTTAATACCGTGATAATAGATATAAACGACTCCCTTTTAAAAAGGGAGTCGTTTTCTAATGTCCGAAAATTTTGCGAGGGGGAAACAAAATGGAGCTCTATACAAATTTACGTGAAGGGGAAAAAGGCGCTTGGTTATCCATTGGGACTTATTTAATCCTAAGCTCTATCAAACTAACGATTGGCTATATCGGCACCTCTGAGGCGTTAAAGGCAGATGGCTTAAATAACACCACGGATATTATCGCTTCTATCGCCGTCTTGATTGGCTTACGCATTGCTCAAAGACCGCCCGACTCCAATCATCAATATGGGCATTTGCGTGCTGAGACCATTGCCTCTTTAGTAGCATCATTCATCATGCTTGTTGTTGGTCTCCAGGTTTTAATTAATTCTTTAAAAAGCTTATGGGCACCACCTGGCACAACGCCTTCCCTCTTAACAGCATTTGTAGCGATAGGTAGTGGTGCTGTCATGTATATCGTTTATCGCTATAATTTGGCACTTTCTAAAAAAATAAAAAGCTCCGCTGTCAAAGCAGCCGCCTTTGATAATCGCTCAGATGCATTTGTCAGCATCGGCACTGCAATAGGTATTTTTGGTGCGATTTTTGGTTTTCCCATTATCGATTCTCTCACAGCTCTTATCGTTGCCTTTTTAATTATTAAAACAGCAGTAGAAATTTTTTGGGAGGCTGTTCAAAGTCTTACAGATGCATTTGATATCGATGAAGTGGAAACGTTATCATTCCTAATCCGTAATGTGGACGGTGTGATCGAGCTCTTAGACTTTAAAGGCCGCGCTCATGGTAATATGTATTTTATCGACATAACCGTAACGGTTGACCCCTATTTAAATGTTTTTGACAGTCACCGCATTACTGAAGAAATCGAACGTACCATCTTGCGAGAAAATCGTTTTTGTCAGGTTCTCGTGCATATCGAACCTCATATTGAAATAGTTCCCCCTCCAAACGATGAAAAGTCTCCTACCAATTGATTGGTAAGAGACTTATTTTTATTTAATAGCGATATAAACTTCCACCTGGGCCTCTTGTGGGTTTGCACAACGTTCATCATACAGTTCAAAATCACCAGTATATGTTCGTTTCACCTCAGAATTTGCAAACCATGCCCAAATTTCTTGCCATGTTTGGATAACAATCTCCGGCATTTTTCCTTTCTGTGATGTGAATACTAAATATTTGGCTGCTGGAATAGTCTTGATGACTAAATCAGAAGGTGCTGTGTTCAATGAGGCTTCTACACCAAGTGTTATGGAATAATTGCCGTTTACATCAGTTTCATAGTCCGAATACAAACCGTACACGCTTTGATTATCCAACTTAGATAATTGGTCAACAATATTTTGCTCATAAAAATCATGCCATAATTGCGGGATTTTGGCTTGCGCTGTCCTTTCATTGGCATTGCTTGTTTCCGTCGAAATTCCTATGATTTGAAATGCCTCTCTTTTTATAATTTTTGGTTCTGACCATTCTTGTTTTCTCCATCTCTTTAAGCTTGGCAAAAAAGATGTAAGCATATGACGGGCATCCTTTTCAGGCATGCCATCTTTCTTTAAATGTGGCACACAAATGTCAATCATTGCTTCAACGGTTAAATCGGGTTGTTTAAAAGTCCCCCCCTCATAACAATATGTACAATAGTCTTGATTTTTGTGACCTTCTTTTTCCGTTCCTAATAAAACCTCATCTGTTAGAGGCATTCCACAGCTTTGACAATAGTTTTGCATCATGTTTGATTCCACCCTTCGCTTTATTTGTCCTTACTATAGCAAAGGAAACCTGACAACTGTCTGTCAACTATTATCTGGATTTTTATATACTTGAACAATTTCCTGAGCACGTTTTTGAAGAATGTCTCTTATATGAGGCGGTTCTATTACTTTTATACGATTGCCAAAACTAAGTAAAAAGCCGTACAGCCACTCATCCTCTGGTATAGATATATTAATTTTGGCCTGCTTATGATTAACAAATTCTACTCCAAAGGATTCTTCCACTAATGTCGTCACAGCCATATCAAAACTAATGACTAAATCGACTACGTTTTGTGGCTGATACCATTCTTTCCCCCATGGAAGTTCACTTAAATTAATTTCCTTCCGCTCATAGTGTAGATCTTCTTGCATTAAGTTTTTAATTCTTGCCAGTTTAAAGAGTCGAAAGTCCATTCTTAACGTGCAATAGCCATATAAATACCAAGTCTTTCCTTTTTGAACCAATGTATGCGGTTCAACTACTCGCCTTGTTAATTCTCCATGTGTCGTCGAATAGTTAAAGCTTACACAATGTCTATTTTCTATAGCACTTTTTAAAATCGTAATATGCTCCTTAAAAAGTATATTTGGCCCCCATGGACTCAGATCTATAAATAGGTGGTCCATCGATTGTTTGACATGATCATCTGCAATACTAGTTAGCTTTTCAAGAACAGCTTCTGCATGTGAATCTTCATAGGTAGTCAAAGCACTTTTAATGGCAATTGTCAGAGACGCAAGCTCATCCTTTGTTAAAATCTGTTTATCTACACGATAACCGTCTATTAAGCTAATTCCTCCGTGCGCTCCTTGTTGGCTAATCACGGGTACCCCTGCACAGCTTAGTGTTTCAATATCTCGATAAATAGTACGAACCGACACATTAAATGCTTCTGCTAATTCTTGTGCGGTAACCTTTTTTCGATTGATTAATATCATTATCATTGTAAGCAGACGCTCTAATTTCATAGCGAAGCCCCTTTCTTCATAGATCTTATTTTTTTCTCAGCAAAATGCATTTTAATTACTATCATCCTATATTTTTAAGTATTTTTTAAGTACTTTTTTAGTTTTATTTAAGACAAATGTACTATAATTACGCCTGATTAATTATTACAATCATTATACTATTTTTACAATATAAGAAAAAATATTACTTTTTAAAGTCGATCTCTTACAGCTTTATATTCCTACTAAATATAAACTATTTCAATTTTTTATAAGAATAGTTTGATACATAAACGCCTAAACAATTATTTCAATTCTCTTAACACAAATAAATAACTTCTTTCTTCTATATAATGAACGGCGAATACTTTCTAAGAAGGGATTTGGCGTGATGTGACACCCCCACAGGATTACTAACTCTCGCCTGTGGAAGACCTACTATAAATTGCTTTATTTTAGTATCAAATTTTTAATAGAGAAAATTAAGTGATTTTAACTTTTCATGCCCTTCAGTATATATAGAAAGCCTTTTCAACCAAAATGAACTAGAGTTTAATGGTTTTCAATTTAATTGTAAAAAGGAGAGTTTGATGTGATTCGAGCCGTTTTAATAGACAATGAACCTTTAGCTTTACACTATTTTCAAAATAAACTACAAGTATTTCAGCAAATACAAATTATTCAAACCTTTACGAGTGTAGAAGTATTTCTTAATGAGCTACCCTCGATAGAATTTGAGGTTCTATTTTTAGAGGTAAAACTCAAAGAACTTTCTGGACTTGAAGTAGCGGACATTATTAAAACAGAGCGTCCACATATCAGTGTTGTTTTTATTACTTCCCATCATGAATTTGCTTTACAAGCCTATGAAATTGGTGGACTTGATTATTTATTAAAACCCATCAGCCATGCTCGTTTAGAAAAAACAGTGACACGTATTGAGCATGAATTTTCTATACAGCAAATGCTTCAACAGGCAACTCAAACGTTATTAAACGTACAATGCTTTGATCAATTTGCTGTTTATAGCAATAAAAGCTTAGTAGCATTTAAAACTGAGAAGACGAAGGAATTATTTGCTTATTTTATTTTGCATCCAAATATTCCTATTCACCGAGATTATTTAATTGAAATTCTTTGGCCAGATTTAGATTATGTAAGAGCCAAATCAAATCTTCATACAGCCTTGTCGTACTTAAGGAAAACATTAAATACGATTGGCTATGAAAACTGTATTGTTTTTTCAAATAAATACTATATCTTTGAAAAACCAAGCCTCGTGTGTGACTTATATGATTTTCAAAAACTTCATGAGGATTTTTCACGATTAGAATTTCCTTCTCTTTCTTTAATTCATCAATGTCTAGCAATTTATAAAAATGGTTTATTTGTATTTGATGATTATGAATGGGCAAAAGCCTATAAGGATAGATTAACGAAATCATACATAGAGATATTAGAAAAAGGGTTCCAAACTACAGTCTTTTCAGATACTGATAAAGCCATAGAATTTTTGCATGCTTTATTAGAATATGATCCCTATAATGAACAAAAAATTGAGCACTATTTATACACATTAATACAGGCAGGTCTTCATGAGCAGGCGCACAAAATTTTCCTAACGTATAAACAAAAACTAAAAGAGGATTTAGCATTAGCTCCAAGTTCTACTTTATTAGAAATATCAAAAAAGTTATTTGTGGAAAGTAAATAACCAAACTAAAAACGACGAGCTCCTACAATATTGTAGAAACTCGTCGTTTTGCTTTAGCTACCACTACCCTCTGTCAAACCATGTTTAACCGCATATAAAGCAGCCTGGGTACGATCTTGTACTTGTAATTTTGTAAATATATTAGAAATATGAGTTTTAACTGTTTTTTCTGTAACAAATAATGAGGATGCAATTTCTCGATTACTTTTCCCTTTTGTTAGCTCTGCCAGCACATCCTGCTCACGAGGTGTCAATGGATTTAACGAATGTGGGGCATTCTGTGCCTCCTGGCGATCCATTTCAAGCGTGGTTGTAGCCTCTGGGTGTAATGTATTTTCGCCACGCATAATGCGACGAATAGATAAGACCAATTCATCTGGCTCAATATCTTTCAATTGATAGCCTGCAGCCCCAGCCTCCATTGCAGGGACAACATGGTCCCGATCTGAAAAGCTTGTCAGCATTAAAATCTCTATTTTTGGAAATTTTGCTTTAATGCGCTTTGTCGCCTGTATGCCGTCCAACTCAGGCATCACTAAATCCATTAAAATAATGTCTGGTTGGATACTTTCTGCTAATGATACGGCTTCATGTCCATTTTTCGCCTCTCCAACAACCTCAATATCCTTTTGTGTCTTTAAGAAAAACAGTAACCCTCGACGCACTACGTGATGATCGTCTGCAATTAATACACGTATCATGTCCTCTCCCCCTTAATATGGCAAGCGGATCAGCAGCTCCGTACCTTTGCCCATTTCACTTACCCAGTCGGCAGTGCCACCCACTGATTTTGCACGGTCCTTAATGGATTGTAAGCCCATTGACAGTAGCTTCGTATTATTGTCAATGACAAATCCTCGACCCTCATCGCGTATAACTAATAAAATATCTGTAGATGTGACGGTAATATAAAGTGCTGCCTCTAAAACACCTGCATGGCGTCTCACATTATTTAAAGCCTCTTGAGCTACTCGAAATAATGTCTCTTCAATCCGCGATGGAAATTGTAGGACTCCTGAAACCGTAACATGTAATTTTAAGCCAAGCATCTCAGCATATACTTTTATCGCTTCCAGTAGGCCATTTTCCAATCCCTTTGGTCGTAGCTGCCAAATCAATGCCCGCATCTCTGTTAGCGCATCCTGTGTTAAATGCTGTATCTCTTTAAATGTTTCTTTCACATCGCTATCCTGTGTCATTTCAATTCCAGCTCTCGCCGTTAGCGTAACCGAGAATAATAGTTGATTGACAGAATCATGTAAATCTCTTGCTAGACGGTTGCGCTCCTTTACAAGGGCCATTTCCTGCTCTTGTTTCGTGAGTAAAATTCGCTTTATAGCAGAACCCATCTGAAATGCTACCGACTCCAATAGGGCTAGCTCCTCCTCTGAAAAGCGTACCGTATCCTTTGAGGCAACATTTAATACACCAAAACGTTCTTGGCCAGATTGAAGGGGCACTGTGGCATGATGGGTGATTCCTTCATGATCCCCAACATTAGCTGCAATGGCACTTTCAATGCGTTGACATTCAATGATATTAGATGCCTTTTTTAGCTCCTCATTACGATAACGCGATACACACCAACAGCCACCTTTTTTTAAATAATGACAGTTGTTAAATTCCAATGCCTCAGGTAAATTTTCATGAACAACAAGCTCCGAGCGTCCCTTTGCATCAATAAAAAAGATCCAGCCTGTTTCAAAATTCGTGCCATTTAAAAATTTGATAAGGGCCCCTTTTAGCATCGTAACGATTTCAGTTTCTTCATTTAATAGCTCTGCAATTTCCTTTAATATACTTATATTGGAATGCTCATTTTCCTTCACGAAAACACCTCTTCTTTAGCATTACTATTGTTAATGATACCATTAAGGCATTAGGCTCGTCTTCATTAGCCGTTCATACTTTAGACTGAAATTATCTTCCTTATTTTGCGTAAGTTAATTTACATATAAAACTAGAACAACTATAATCGTACAAGTAGTGTTTTTATAAAGGGGAGAATCGACATGTCTAAAAAAGAGGAAAATGGCTTATTATTTATATGGATAGTTTCAGCTGTAGCTACACTGGGTTCATTATACTTTTCTGAAATTCGTCATTATGAACCGTGTAAATTATGTTGGATACAGCGTATTTTTATGTATCCCATCGTCATTATGGCCACTGTAGCCTTCATACAAAAAAATGCTCGTATTGCTGTCACAACAGCGGTTTTCTCTGTTATCGGAGGCTGTATCTCACTCTATCATTACGGCATTCAAAAGCTTAGTTTTTTAGCGGATAATGCCCCTTCTTGTGGCGCCGTATCATGTACAGGTCAATATATTAACTGGTTAGGCTTTATTACTATTCCATTTTTAGCATTAACTGCATTTATTTTAATTGCAGGGGCAAGCTTTTATTTAATAAAAGCTACAAAAGCTGCAAAATAATCAAGGGACCGTGTTCTACAATTGGAATACGGTCTTTTCTACGGAGGAAGATTAATGTTTCTTTATACATTCAATGAAGATCACTTAACGATTGAGGAACTGTTACGTAATCATTGGCGACTAGGCAAAAAGCTCGTCCATGAACTACGTATGGCAAAAGCTATTACATTAGAAAATGATGAGCTTGTTCAATGGAATACGCCTTTACAAGTAGGCACTATTGTTAAATTTACATTCCCAATCCCAGCGTCTAGCTATAAACCGACCCCTGTTTGTGCAATTGATATCGTTTATGAGGATGATCATTGCTTAATCGTATCGAAGCCAAAGGGTATGGCAACCCACCCTAATGATGACCGAGATACCCATACATGTATGAACCATGTTATGGCGCATATTCAACAACAAGGTGGTATGTATGCAGAGCATGTCCATCGACTAGATAAAGGGACACAAGGTTTATTACTCGTAGCCAAGCATCCTTTAGCGAAATCAATTTTTGACCGAATGATTGAAGAAAAATCTATTATTCGAACGTATGCGGCAGAAGTACAAGGAAATATACGCTCCTCATCAGGTACCATTTCCGAATCTATTGGTAAAGATCGACATCATGCTTCTAGACGGGTCGTGTCCAAGACTGGGCAGCATGCAGTGACACATTATGAAGTTGTTTCACGCTACAAAAATTCTTGTGTGGTCCATTTGATTCTAGAAACGGGTCGAACACATCAAATTCGTGTCCATTTAGCCTATATCGGCCATCCTATTATTGGTGATACGATGTACGGTGCAAGAGAAACGGTTAGTGATGACTATGAACTCCATGCTATCCAATTAGAATTTGACCATCCATTTTTAAATAAACGCATTACAGTCAAGGACGAGCAATAAACAAAAATCCCGCTTCTCTATTACGAGAGCGGGATTTTATTTATAGAACTAAAAATCAAATTTGAAATGATCAGGATCTTGTCCAAATCGTTGATTACGATTTAATGACGCTATCTTATCCATTTGAGTCTGTGTTAATTCAAAGTCAAAAATCTGTGCATTTTCTGCAATTCGACTAGGTGTCACCGATTTAGGAATAATCAATGTGTCATTTTGTAAATGCCAGCGTAACACTACCTGAGCAGCCGACTTGCCGATCTCCTTGCCAATTTCTACGATAGTAGAATCATCAAGTACCCCACCTCGTCCTAACGGTGACCATGCAGTAACTGCAATCTGATGTTCATGGCAAAATGTGCTTAATGCTTGTTGTTGTAAATATGGATGCATCTCCACCTGATTAACCATTGGAGCAATATTGGCCTTTGTCAGTATTTTTTCTAAATGATGCTCATGATGGTTCGACACACCTGTTGCACGAATTAGTTTTTCATCATATAGGCGTTCAATGGCACGATAGGTTTCCACAAATGTTTCAGGAACAGCCCAATGAGTTAAATATAAATCTACATAATCCATATTAAGCTTCTTCAGCGATACTTCAAAAGCGCGTAAGGTTTGATCATATCCTTGGTCATTATTCCATACTTTTGTGGTAACAAAAATATGTTCACGTGGTACACCTGAATGACGAATAGCTTCTCCTACCTCTGCTTCATTCCCATACAATGATGCCGTATCGATAGCTCGATAACCAACCTTCAGCGCTGTATCGATGGATTGTAATGTTTCTTCATGATCTGTCATTTTATAAACACCTAAGCCGAAGCGAGGCATTTCTACTCCATTTGATAATGTTTTCGATGATTGTAAATTCACAAATCACAACCCCTTTCTTTTTCCTAGTACCATTATACAAAAAATTGGATTTAAGAAAAATAAGGAAGCTACTGTTCTTCACCACTATTCATCCTTTTCCTCGATACTTTCCAATTGAATAGGGTCAGCAATACGCTCATCCTCCGCAAGCTCTAGACCATCACGTAAATGTTCCATTTGTTTGCCCAAATCTTTTAATTCCTTCATATCTCTCGCCATCGTACCATTTTCAATGTTTGGCACTTTTTTTTTCATATGAATCACCTCCTTAATAGTTTTCCCGATAACTATACGTTTGAACCATTTCTGACATATTTTATTCAGGTATGTCGTTTCATTTTCATAGTAGATAGGCTATACTAAATAGAGATGTCTTTATTACATGAGGAGGGTTACTTCCATGAAACTATTATTAATCATTGGTGTAACAGTTGCTTTCTTAACAGCTATTTTTACTGCTGGGTACGAAGGCGATTACAAAGCGGATAAATAATACCTCGAGAAAATCACTAAGCATTAGATGTGCTTAGTGATTTTCTTTTTTTGTCGAACAATAACATTCCTTACTTGACTTTCGGTTATTATTAAAATAAACTAACTTACATAAAGTAACTAAATGAATAAAAATAACTTACCGGAGGTATTCTATATGCATTTCCATGAAAAACCTAACACATATGTAACAAATGTTGAAATAAAAGTAAGTGATCTACAACGTTCTTTAGCATTTTATCAAGACGTTATTGGCTTCAACGTTTTACACCAAGAATCACATAAAGCTACTTTAACAGCGGATGGACATACTGCACTATTAACAATAGTACAACCAGACACAGTGGAAGAAAAACTGAGCAGGACGACTGGACTTTATCATTTTGCACTACTCTTGCCAACTCGTCGTGATTTGGCAAATATTATCACGCATTTTCATGAAAAAGGAGTATATCTTGGGGCTTCTGATCACGCTGTCAGTGAAGCACTCTATTTAAATGATCCTGATGATAATGGTATTGAGGTATACGTAGATCGTCCTGAAAATGAATGGGGATGGCATATGGAGCAAGTGCATATGGTGACAGAGCCCCTAAATATTCGATCGATTTTAGAAGAAGGTGATGGAAATTGGAATGGCCTTCCTGCTGGTACAGTCATGGGACATATTCACTTATCTGTTTCTAACTTGGCAGAGGCTGAACAATTTTATACAAATGGCTTAGGGTATGATATTGTGGCTCGCTATGGTTCTCAGGCATTATTTATTTCTACAGGGCGCTATCACCATCACATTGGCCTAAACACTTGGCACTCAGAAAATGCTCCAAAGCTTGGCGAAAACCAAGTAGGCTTAAAAACGTACTCACTGCGTTTAGATAATGAAGAACAAGCATCAATAATGAAAGCAAACCTTCGTGCGATGGGTGCACCTGTTATCGATATGGACGGTGGATTCCAAACCGAGGACCCGGCTGGAAATGTCGTATTATTAAAACTTTAGTAAAAAGCAGTTCTCACAAGTGTTGAGAACTGCTTTTATTAATGTAAACCTGGATATCCTTGTTGTCGTAATGCCTCATATATAACAATCGCAGCCGTATTAGATAAGTTGAGTGAACGGACATGATCACTTTGCGGAATACGCAAGCACATATTGCGACGTTCATACGCAAATTCCTTCGGCAGTCCTGTGGTTTCTTTCCCAAACATAAAGTAAATGTCACGCTCTTTATCACTAAAATCATGTGTGGTGAACGGCTCATCACTATAAGTTTCGATTAAAAATACGTCTCCACCTTTAGAATATGCTATAAAATCATCTAGTGAATCATGATAAACAACAATCACACTATGCCAATAATCTAAGCCTGCCCGTTTTAGCATTTTATCATCGGTTGAAAAGCCTAGTGGACGAATTAAATGTAATGAGGTATTTGTACCAGCACAAGTACGAGCAATATTTCCTGTATTCGCTGGAATTTCTGGTTGATATAAAACGATATGCAATGGCATAACGATACACTTCCTTATTGTCATAATTTCTTTTAGTATTACTTATTTAGTTGAGTTGCTTTTTTTCATTCATCCTGAAAAAACTGCAAACCTTTGTGAATTTCATGCAATACTTCTTCGTCCTGCTCATTAGCTTCCGCATCATATAAGGCAGACTTAGCCTGTTCTCCGCCTATCTTACCTAAAGCCCATGCTGATGTGCCTCGAATGACTGGACGATCATCGTTTTTCAAAAGGTTGATAAGATCTGGAATAGCCGCCTCCTCTTTAAAATGAGCAAGGGCGAGGATCGCATTTCGTTGAATGGGCTTTTTACCTCGCCATGAACCAGAAACGTGGCCAAATTTTGCCTTAAACTCTCTATTAGAAATCGTTAATAGTGGTGTTAGTAATGGCTTGGCAAGCTCTGGATCTGGCATAAATTCTTCATGAATCCAATTAATTTTCCCTTTATTTTTGGGACACACAGTCTGACATGTATCACAACCATAGAGACGATTACCAATATGGCTACGAAACTCATCAGGAAGTGTTCCCTTCGTTTGAGTGAGGAAGGCAATACAACGTTGTGCATCCAATTGCCCTCCTTGGATTAATGCACCGGTTGGACAAACATCCAAGCATAGGCGACACTCCCCACATTCATCCTCCATTGGCTTATCTGGCGAGAATGGAATATTGGTAATAAGCTCCCCTAAATACACATAAGACCCGAATTCAGGTGTTATAATCGAACAGTTTTTACCGCTCCAGCCTATGCCTGCACGTTCTGCTACTGCACGGTCTACAAGTGCACCTGTATCAACCATTGACTCTATACGAACACCTTCGACACGCTCCTCAAGCCAAGCAGATAATAACTTCAAACGTTCACGTATTGCTGTATGATAATCGACTCCCCATGAAGCACGGCAAAATATCCCACGTCTTGCTCCCTTTTTGCCAATGGGTGCATTTTGCATACGTGAGGGATAGGCAACCGCGATCGAGACAATACTCTCTGCCTCATTTAATAATTGCAGGGGTTCGGTACGTTTTTCAATATCACTTTCTTCAAAGCCAGACTGATAGCCAAGCTCCTGCTGACGACGCAGTCGGTTTTTTAATTCTGTAAAGGGAGCTGCTGTTGTAAAACCTATTTTATCAACGCCAATGGATATTGCATATGCCACAAAGTCGCGTTGTAGGTCATGTATGTTCATTTTATTTCCAACTCCTTACATGGTACAATAATAGAAATAGATAAAGTAGGTGATGTTCTTTGGAAATTTCCATTAACGAATCTCTATTAACACAACATCCCGAGCTAAAAATCGGCATTATTCATTATACCAAAATTGTTGTAGCAGAATCCCCTCAAATGATTAAAGGTCGGATGCAATTGTATCAAGAAAACCTTTTTCTAGACATGCAGGAACTTCCAGTGAACCAGCGTGAGGGTATTGCGGAATGGCGAGCACTATGGAAACAGCTAGGTGCCGATCCAAATCGTTATCGTCACTCAGCAGAAAGCCTAATGCGTCGAATTAGTAAACAAAACTATTTAACACCATTTCATTCTGGTGTAGATTTAAATAACTTCTTCTCTCTTCAATATGAAATTCCGATTGGTCTATATGATGTAGCCCTTATGAAAGGGTGCGTAGAAATAGCTCTTGGACACGAAGACATTGGCTATGAGGGGTTAAATGGTCGTTTTAATACATTTAACAAAATCCTCTATAGCCGTGATGAAAAGGGAGCGTTTGGTTCTCCATTTGTCGATTCTAAACGGACAGCCGTTACAGAGGATACGACTGAGGCGCTCCATATTTTTTATCTTAGACCATCACTAACACATGAAGCAGCGAATGACCTTTTGGCGTCAGCAGGCAAAATGTTTAACCAAATTCATGGTGGTGACTATCAAATTGCCCTCTTGTCAAATAATGCACCATCTACAATACTATAAAAAGGACGTGTTTTCGTGATCAACCTTGCAGAAGCTGTTAAACTAAAAAGTATTTTAGGAAAGAAAACGCAAGAGCTTATTAGTGAATTACATCGTAGTGCTTTTGTGACAGTAGAAAAGGGACAAGCTCCTAAAACAAGTAACCGTGCACTCTCCCTTATTGAAGCGGAATTGGCACAAGTTCGTGTAGATACGCGTACGCTAGATCGTTTAGTGTATGAAGCAAACATCCAAAACACAGTAGACTTTAAAGGGCAGAAACTAGCACTAGTGGAAGCTATCGAATTAGCTACACAGCTGCGTGCTGAGGCTGAACTATGTAAAGAATTTAGTATGCGGGAAAAAGAAAGTGTTCGCTTTGGCTATGGTGATGGTGCTATGTTATACGAGATTGCATTATATGAGCCAGATGACTATCGTGAACGCGCAATGAAACTCGAAAAAGAGGCACATAAACTATCCAATCTTATTAATTCAAAAAATTACAGCATCCAACTTCACTTTGATGATTCCCGTTATTTCTAATCTCGGGGCGGTGAGACTCCAAACCGAGTTGGATGTGCTGTTTTCAAATTTAGCTATTCGGCTAATTAAATAAAAACCAATAACAAGTTACCTGTTACTGTATGACCGATGACTAATGACCAACTATAGGTAAAGGCCATACTCAAAAAACTTGATTCCATTTGAAAACGCCATCCAAGGCTCTCCTACATCTATGTATGGAGAGCTTTTTTATCAGCAAATATGTAAAATTTTCCTATGTCTAGATTGCCCCTTTCAAGGACAAAATGGAAGTATCTATTGGAAAGGGGTCATACTATGACGCAGCAAAATGATTCAACACATGAGCAAGATACAACATTGACAAATCGACAGGGACATCCCGTTACTAACAATCAAAATTTACGAACGGTTAGTAATCGAGGTCCTGCAACACTTGAAAATTATGATTTTCTAGAGAAGATAAGTCACTTTGACAGAGAGCGAGTCCCAGAACGAGTTGTTCATGCTCGCGGTGCTGGTGCACATGGTTATTTTGAAACATACGGTGTAGTAGGCGATGAACCAATTTCTAAATATACCCGTGCAAAAGTCTTTCAGGATAAAGAAAAAAAAACACCTGTATTTGTACGTTTTTCAACGGTTATACATGGTGGACACTCGCCTGAAACATTACGTGATCCACGAGGCTTTGCGGTAAAATTTTATACAGAGGATGGCAACTGGGATTTAGTAGGTAATAATTTAAAGATCTTCTTTATCCGTGATGCGATGAAATTCCCTGACATGATTCATGCATTTAAGCCTGATCCTATTACTAATATTCAAAACGTTGAACGTTTCTTTGATTTTTGTGCTAGCTCACCAGAATCCTTTCACATGGTAACATTTGTATATTCACCTTGGGGTATACCCGCTAATTATCGTATGATGCAGGGCTCTGGCGTCAATACGTATAAATGGGTTAATCAGGAAGGTAAAGGAGTCCTCGTCAAATATCACTGGGAGCCACTTCAGGGCATTAAAAATTTAACACAAAAAGAAGCAGAAGAAATTCAGCAGAAAAATTTTAATCATGCCACTCAGGATTTATATGATGCGATTGAACGTGAAGAATTTCCTGAATGGGAGTTACATGTTCAAATTATGGAGGATGGCCCACATCCTGAACTTGATTTTGATCCATTGGATGACACGAAGCTTTGGCCAAACGATCAATTCCCGTGGTATCCAGTCGGTAAAATGGTATTAAACAAAAATCCTGAGGACTATTTTGCAGAGGTAGAACAAGCTACTTTCGGTACGGGCGTACTGGTCGATGGTTTAGATTTCTCCGACGATAAAATGCTGCAAGGTCGTACGTTCTCCTATTCGGATACACAACGTCACCGTGTGGGAGCCAACTATCTTCAATTGCCCATTAATGCGCCTAAAAAGCGTGTAGCAACCAATCAAAGTGGTGGGCAAATGATGTATAAACGGGATTTAGCACCTGGTCAAAATCCACATATTAATTATGAGCCATCCATGTTAAATGGCTTAAAGGAAGCAACACAGAATGGCAAGGAATATACTCCGTATATTGAAGGAAATCTTGTCCGAGAATCCATTGATCGTCAAAGTAATACCAAGCAAGCTGGTGAAACTTATCGTAACTTTGAGCAATGGGAGCGCGATGAGCTGCTTGCCAATTTAATTCGTGATTTAGCGGTCTGTCATATGGATATACAAAATGCCATGATTGCACTAGCGGAAGAAGCAGATGAAGAATATGGTCGTTTGCTAAAAGAAGGGTTGCATAAGGCTAGAAAGGAATCCTCTCCTTCAAAGCCACTTGGCAATATTGGTGGAGATCATGCTCCCCAAGATGCGATAGATAAAGGACATAATGCCGAGCCTTATTAATTCACACCAAAAAGACATTACATATTTTTGTAATGTCTTTTTGCATTATTGTTCATAGGCCTTATACCAATGATATGGTTGTATCTCTTTTAACGTTTTAAATATTAGTGAACCGTCTGAATTCGTAACTGCTGCCTTCACATTCTCTCCCCAATAAAAGAGCCTTTCTTGGCAGACCCCGCAAGGTGTGAGCACTACGAATTTAGATTTTTCATTTTCTCTAGCAACACAAATCGAATGGGTCACCTTTGTATTCAATTTATGCGCCTCTAAAATAGCACCCGTTTCCATACATAATTCAGTTGCTGCATTGATGACCTCTGGTGCGACACTAGTTAAAATATGCCCGTCCTCAGAATATAAAGCGGCCGCTCCACCCCATCCTGAAGGATATCTTTTCTCCACTAATTGGACCGCTGCTTCATAGAGCTTTTTCTCAATATCCATATCATCTAACATCCCCCACAGTTAATATACTCCTGGTAATATCTTCAATACTTTTTCCTCTGCATCTAAATACGCATCTACCCCAAGAGGAATACCTATATTCGTTGATTCATGTCCTATTTTAAAACCTGCCACAACAGGAATGCCTAAGTCTCCAAAATACTCTTTCATTAAATAATGTAGTGATGCATCATCCGACTCTGTTTGTGTAAAGGAGCCAATGACAACACCTGCTAGCTGCTCTAATTTCCTAGCTTGCTTTAATTGCTGTAGCATCGAATCAATGTTAGGAATCGATTCAGCTAACTCCTCTATCAATAAAATCTTACCTTCTGTCTGTATCTCAAATTTAGTGCCTAATGTGCTGACAAGACGATAAAGATTTCCTCCTATTAATTCACCACGTGCCACCCCACCAGCAATTGTTATTAAAGGAGAGATTGACTCCGTATATTGTATTTCTATAGGGGAAAATAATTGTACAAACATTTTCTTCGATAGTTCATCCATTGTATTAGCAGCCATTAGCATAGGTCCGTGGAATGTTACTAAATTAGCGTACTCATTGATGGCACAATGCAAATAGGTAATATCTGAAAAGCCCCAGAAAATTTTTGGATTTTCCTCTAATAGCGTATAATCAATTTTTTCAGCTATCCGAGCAGCGCCATAGCCACCCTTTACACAAAAAATCGCTTTCACTTCAGGATTTTTTACCATTTCGTGAAAATCAGCTAACCTGATTTCATCACTACCCGCTAAATAATCATGCTTTGCATGGATTGTATCCCCTACGATATAGCGAAGACCCAACTCATCTAAAAAAGCTAATGCGTCCCCAAGCTTTTCAGGTTCTACTAGACTCGATAGGGCAACTATACCTACTACATCTCCCTTTTGTAAACGTGGTACGGTATTTTTCACGTTCATTCCTCCTCTATTTTTCTTATGCTGTCTCTAAGCTAGTGCGAAGGCATTTAGCTATTATTGCATCTTCTTCCCATCATTCTATATGGTTAGTTCTACTTAAGAAGAAACTCTCGACACTCTACAATTGCACCCTCTAGACAATTAGACATTCCCTTCAACAAGGGTGATTTAATTGTTATTGTAGCAGTATTTTTTAGGAGCGTATATTCATGGCTCATACGTTTTCAGGAAAAGCAAGAAAGCAAAGACTTCAGTCATAAGAAGGCTTTGCTTTTTATTGTTAATTTGTACCGCCATAAATAATCGTGACGTTAGGATGTTTCAATAATTGACTTGCAGGGAAATCTTCTGTTATATGGCCACTTTTCAATTTTTGGATGGCCGCCAGCTTCTTTTCACCAAAGGCAATCAGGACAATTTCCTTCGCCTTCATAATAGATTGAATACCCATCGTAATCGCATGTGTTGGGACTTCGGCTTCGTCATCAAAGTAAATCGCATTTTCTGTTCTTGTTGATTCCGTTAATTCAACAATATTTGTCATAGAATCGAACGGGGTACCTGGCTCATTAAAACCTATATGACCATTTACGCCAATTCCAAGAAGCTGTAAATCAATACCTTCTGCCGCATCAATTCTTGCATCATATGCCATGCATTCAGCAGCTAAATCCTCTGCCTCACCATTTGGCAAATGTATATTTTCCTGTTTAATATTTACATCATTAAACAAATTATTGTGCATAAAAGTCCAGTAACTTGCAGGACTTGTTCGCTTAAGACCTACATATTCGTCCAAATTAAAAGTTTGTACATCCTTAAATGATACTTGACCAGCTCGATGTCGCTCTACTAATTCTTTATACATTCCTACAGGTGAACCACCAGTTGCTAATCCTAGCACACTATTTGGCTTCTTCTGTATTTGCTCTATAAAAATCTTTGCTGCCACTTCGCTCATTTCGTCATATGTATTGACTTCTATCCATTTCATTTTCCTTATCATACCTACCTTAAATTCTTATTCATTAACTATATTGTAAAATATTTCACTTTATAGTAGCTAATATATTAATTCTACAAGTTATTTAGCTATTTTTCTATCATTTCCCTCGTAATATTATGCGTGTATTCTGATGCTGTTTCGGTTATGTTATTAATAAGGAAGTGAGGCGATTTTATGAATGCACAGATTCAGCAATATTTACAGCATATTCAATTTCAAGGAACTTTAGAGCCTACCGTCCAACTTCTAGGACAGCTACAGACAAAGCATCTATTGACTATTCCCTATGAAAATTTAGATGTTGCCTTGAACCTCGGTATCTCATTCTCTATTCCTAATTTATTTCAAAAGATTATTATTGAGCGACGTGGTGGCAATTGTTTTGAACTAAATATTTTATTTAGCTGGCTTTTACGGGAGCTCGGCTTCTCAGTTACCAATCGCTATGCTCAGTTTTGGCGCAATGTTGAAGAACATACGCCTCCTGAAGATATACCCATGCATCAGCTATTACTAGTAAAGGATGCGAAACAATCCTATATATCAGATGTAGGCGTTGGTGCTTTAGCGCCTTGTAAACCAGTACCATTACTAGCAGGATATCAACACCGAGAAGGTCGAGAATTATATAAAGTAGAGTATGATGAAGAAAATGGTTGGATGCTTTTTGAGCAAACCAAGCAGCAATGGCGTTTGCTCTATTGCTTTCATGATGATGCAAATGATGCAAAATTTGCCCCACGGCTCTCCAAGCAAAAAAATAAAATCGCCATGATTCGAACGGCTCGTGGTCGTCACACGATGATGAACAATGAATTTAGAATTTACGAGGGACCATCCTTAACTACCTATACAACAAACACCGAGAAGGAATGGCTGCAAGCATTACAGCGCTTTTTTCATATTTCTATACAACAATAAAGGAAAGCGAGCCCATCAGTGGCTTGCTTTCCTTTTCTGATTATTTCATTGTTCGAGTGAGTAATTCAAACACAACTATATCATTGTGTAGCTCCTTGATTAAACCAACATCATCTACGAAATAATAGGTTTTTATCACATCACTAAATTTTGACCTTTTCTCTACTATTATTACACCCGTATATTGCACTTCACCAGCTTGTACTGTGCTATTAGTTGATTTTACAGTTACTCTTTCTCCTGCAGTAACCCCTGGATCATCTTCATGTAAAATAACACCTATTCTAAGTGGTAGTTCCATATATAAATCATAATGTGTGTTAGCGTCACTTGCAATGGCTTGACCATATGCACGATCATGAGCATATAAAAGCTCATCAGCAAGTGATTGTCCTGTACTTACATTTTTGACTGTCCATACATCATTTTTACCGTCGTGTTGCTCATATTGATAGCTTAAAGTATAACGTTTATTGTCACTTAAAGAATAATGGGCATACGTATAAACAAATGCCGGGTCCTTTAGCAAGTTAGGCTTAGAAAGAGTCAATGCTCGTGCCAAAAAGGCTGAGAAGTGTGCACGTGTAACAGGGTCATTCGGCTTAAACGCACCACCCTCATAGCCCCTTACTAAATGATTATGAGCCAGTGTTAAAATTTCTTTATAACCACGTGTCTGCTCCGTCACATCTGTAAAATAATAAGGATCTGAGCCTTTTAATTGAAAGGCCCTATTTAGCACAATAGCCATTTCTCCTCTAGTAATCGGCGCGTCTGGATTAAATGTCTGGGCTGCATCGAATATCCCTTTGTTTTGTACAGCAGCTATTTCTTTGTAATATGGATTAGCCGGTGTTACATCTTGATAGTGGGGGTTCTCTATGTTGATTGTGTTTAGTCCTAAAGCACGTGTGAGCATGACAGCTACCTGCGCTTTCGTAACATAGTCATTCGGCTTGAATAACTGATTCGAATAACCCTTCACAATATCCTGCTCCACTAAATAATGTATTTCTGTCATCAAGGTATCATCCGTTAAATCTTTAAAACTGGCTGCCTGCACTTCCTTCGGTATTATGCCAATCGTTATCAGGATCAAACATACTAATTTCAATATGTTCCTCACATTATCCCTCCTCCATCGATTCTTTACCCATAAAGACGTATAGTTATGCTTAAAATGAAAAAAGACTCTACTGAAAGAGACTTTATTTGTTATTTTTATGTTGAATTAATCCGATTCCTATTCCAGTCGGATCCACTAAATAAGCAAGATAACAGTCATCAAACTCCATTTTCTCACGCAAAATAGTAGCCACGTTGCTTGTTGCCTGTTCGATAACTTCGTCAATTGCATCCACTTCCATTTGAATTCGTGTACCATGTGGATAGATCACTCTGACCTTTACTAATGCCACCATTTATCCCCACTTTGCTTTTTTGCCCAGTTGTCACTGGCCAATAATCCCCATTCGGGGCCGCTTTCTCTGGTTCCTGACTATTTATTTCAAAGCCAACTACTCTTCCCAACATATCCCCCCTTTTTATTTTTGCATAACAAATAATTCAACAATTAATTGGAGTTCCCTTCCAACTTTAGAAATTTGACGATATTCCGAATAAAAATTTCAACTATTTAATTAATTAGAAAATTATGTATAATTTAATTAGAACGACTGTTCAAATCATTAAAGGAGCACGACATTGAATAAAAGACGCTATGACAGTGACAAGGCAAAGATTGAAATTATCAAACATGCCATCCAATTATTTTCTCAACATGGCTATAATCAAACATCTGTTGGTGATATTTCGAAAGCCTCTGGCTATAGTAAAGGACATATTTATTATCATTTCGAAAATAAAGAAAAGTTATTTGTACTTTTGGCGCAGCAATCGATGAAAAATTGGCATGACAAATGGTTGCAACAAGAATCCTCATACACCACATCAACAGATAAATTGTATGGTATGGCCATGCATGTCCTCTATGAGTATCAAACACCTTTACTAAAATCAGGTCAAGAACTGGCATCTAATCCTAAATCGAGCCCTGATTCTATACAGCAATTATTCAATTTAGCTATTACACCAATGAATGCTTATCGTGCAATTCTTCAAGAGGGTATCGACCAAAACGAATTCGTTGATGGCAATGTAGATATATGGACCGTCTTACTTGGCACATGGCTGGGTGGATTATGTCAGCTTACCAATAATCAAAATTTGAAATCATTAGAACCACTCTTTCATCAGGCAATAACGATTTTCTTAAAAGAAATTAAAAAAGGTGGGATTTAAATGAAAGTAGGTTTAATAGGTGATAGCTTAACAGAAGGTCGTCCAGGAGTTTCATTTTATAATCTCTTGAAACTTCAATATCCTCATATTTCATTCGATAATCTTGGAAATCCAGGCGAGACAATTAAAAGTTTACTTACTCGCTTGGAAAAAGCACCACTCCAATTTTCCTATGATCTCCTTATTCTTTGGATAGGCGTCAATGACGTCTATTCAAAATTATTAAAGGTGCAAGCACAACCAGTGGCGAAGGATCATATTGAATTCGAAGAATACTGCCTAAAAGTATTAGAGAAAGCACATGCCGCTTCTAAAAATGTAGTGTTAGTATCACCAGCATTAGTAGGAGAAGATCTTCAAAATCACTCTAACCAAGAAATAAAAGAGCTAACATCCATTATGGAGTCTGTTGCATTGAAATCTGGCAACATCTATTTTGTGAATATGCAAAATCTCTTTAAAGAGCATTTAGAAAATTTGGAGTGCTCAAGCTTTATTAATAAAAATGTAATGAGAGTTCTACTAGATGTTTTATTTTACAAAAATCCTTTACGCATCGATAAATTATCTCAAAAACGAGGGCTACATGTAACTTTGGATGGCGTTCATTTGAATAGTAAAGGTGCTAATATAGTGGCACAACAATATAGCTCTATCATTGAACTTTATGGAGATGAAGGAGACAAAATCGGGAGGTTCTAAAGATGACAAAGATTGCTGTTGTTACAGGTGGTGTATCAGGGATAGGAAAGGCTATTTGCCAGGAATTAATTGCTCGCCATATATTTGTCATTATTGCTGATATTCAAGAACATGAGGGTCGCATGTTAGAAGCAGAGTTAAATAAAGATGCTGTCCAAGCAAAATTTGTACATTTAAATGTAACCGATTATAAAAATGTAGCTTCTGTCATTTATGATGTATATGAGGAATTTCATCGTATAGATTATCTGTTTAATAATGCTGGTATTGCTATGTATGGGGAGTTGAGTGAAATGACTATTGAGGATTGGAAGGAAATTATGGCCATTAATTTATGGGGTGTCATTTATGGTACTCAAATAGGCTACCCACTTATGAAAAAGCAAGGTTTTGGACATATCGTCAATACCTCCTCCGCCGCAGGGTTAGGACCTTCTCCTTTTTCTACTGCATACGCTACTACCAAACATGCTGTTATAGGACTAACAACCTCTCTCCACTATGAGGCTGAGGAATTTGGGATTAAGGTGAGTACCTTATGTCCAACGTTTGTGGATACACCCATTTTCGAAAACGCCAAGGCGATTCATATGGATCAATCAATGATCACCAAACAATTAAAGCAGCAAAAAATGATCGCACCTCAGCGAATTGCAAAAATGGCTATAGAAGGTGTTCATCAAAATAAGCCTATCATTTGTCCAATGCCTATGCGCAAAACAATGGATGTTATTTTTACTATTTTTCCTTTTCTACACAAAGCGTTAATGAGAATGGTTTGTAAAATGAGTCGTAATGCACGTTTAACCTAAACGTTACACAAGGCTCCCTACTAGTGGGAGCCTTGCTTATTTTATAATACGACACCATCGCTCATTTTAATAATACGATCTGTATAAGCCAACATTTCTTCGTCATGCGTCACTAATAATGTTGTTATATTTAACGTTTTTGTTAGTGTTCTTATTAACAACATAATTTCTTTAGAGCGCTGTGAATCTAAACTTGCTGTTGGCTCATCTGCAAACAATACTTTTGGTTGATGAATAATGGCACGAGCAATCGCTACACGTTGCTTTTCTCCACCTGACAAGGAAGAAGGATAAGCATGTTGACGATGAGCTAACCCAACTAACTGTAATAAACGATTTACTTCATGCTTTTTCTCATGTTTCTTCAGTGGCGACCCAGCAACGTCCAACATTAATAGCAGCTGCTCCGCTACGGTAAGAAAAGGTACAAGATGTGCAAACTGAAAGACAAAGCCAAATTTACTTGCACGCAGACCTCGTACCTGTTCCTCGTTCATAGCCGTTAAATTATGTCCCTCAAAAAGGATTTGTCCATCTGTTGCTGGTTGTAGTCCAGCAGCTATAGTTAATAGCGTGCTTTTCCCTGAACCAGATGCACCTACCAATGCTGTAATCTCTCCTTCTTTTAGGGATAAATTAATGCCTTTTAAAATTTCCTCTTCGACATCACCATTTTTAAACGTTTTTCTTACTTCATCAATCGTAAATAACGTCATGACTAAGCCTCCCCTTGGTGTATTGCTTGTAACGGTTCAATTTTTTTAATTTGTAGACCTGATAGTGTAGCTCCCACAAAACCAATGACAAGGAACACTAACGATAGTTGTATTGTTGTACCTAGGTTTAACGTAAACGGCATCTCCTTTGGCGCAACTATATTGAATAATTGACTAAGGCTGACTGATAATACTAATGAAAAGGCAGTAATAATCACCATCTGTGTCCAGATCATGTTAAATAACCTACTTGTTTTTAATCCAATCGCCTTGAGAATGCCATATAGTCCTATCTTTTGTACATTCATCATATAGAAGAAAATAGCAAATAACATACCACTAATGACAACTAAAAACCAAATTATCATATTTAAAGACATCTGTTCCGCACTGTAACTTGGAATAGCATTCAGAAATTCTTTATTGCTATAAGACTGCAGTCCCTCAAATTCCTTAGCCGTATTTTTGGGAACGAAAATTAATTGCATATCCTTTACCCGATATATTTCCTGATAGGCCTCTTTACTTATATAAGCAACAGGGGCATGGCTATATTTCTTTTGCTCCACAAAGCCTTTCACTATAAACTCGCCACTATATTGATTGTTCGTTAATATATCTCCAACCTTAATTCCTCTATCCTGTAGTGAGCTGTCTAATAGCACCTCACCATGTCGTACATTTCTAAATAGTGTTGATTCCGTCGACGTGACAAAGGCCACACTTTGCTGTTTATCATCCTGATCACTTAAAAAGCCCATTTGAATAGAAAAGGCAACTGCCTCCTTCTCCTCAGTCATGACTTCCTGTTGTAGATCGCTAGAGATTCTCGAAAGATTAAACGTCCCATCTGCATCCTCCGTCATGTAAAATTGTCCCTGAGGTAAATCTTTTATTAAAGCTGCATTATCCTGTGACAAACCATTCGCCAAACCTGAAATAATAAACGTTAAAAAACTAACTAGGAAGATGATGGAGCCCAAGATTAAAAACCGTACTTTATTTTTCTTCATTTCTTTCCAGGCAAGATTCATCCTTAACCCCTCCATTACTTTGATTATCCTTAGCTTAAAATTGTTACATGAACAGAGCATGAACTAATCGTTAAAAATGTAGGGGAAAACAAATAAACCGCTCTGAAGGAATGTAATTTATCCTACAGAACGGTTTATATCTTCATCTAAAAAAACTCATATAATCCATTTTTAAAGTAATTGTACTCGTTTTGATTAATTAACTTTCCCCCATACCCTTCATAAAAAATCTGCCTGTCTCTTTCAATTTCAAAGGCTTGTGGTTTACACTGTTCCTCAATCATAAGATAGAGCCACTACCTTCTACCACTCTTGCCTTTTATAAAACCGGTGGATGAATTGGAACAGATATAATTATTACTGCAGCACTCAGTATTAAAATTGATAATCCAACATTTTTCTTCATATTCACACTCTCCTTTAAATTTCAATAAATTGCATAGCTTTCTCGAACTGCTTTTCTTGTCGATAATACTCTCCCAATAAATTAGAAAATTGTTGGTGCATTTCTTTTAATTCTTCATTATCTGCTGTAAATGGAATTAACCTCCCTTCTAAAAAATCCATTGCTTTCTTTTTTTCTTCTCCTAGCAAATATAAATAAAAAGTAGCAAATAAATTAAAACTTAATTTTTTCTTATTTTTTGCTTCTTCCTTTAGAATAGTAAAGGTTTTTATACTTTTTTCCGTTTGTTCTAAGCGAAATTGCGTAACACCTAAATTATATAAGCAAAGCAGATAATGATCACAGTTCTTTGACATTAAAGAAGCGCTTTTTTCAAAGTAAATTAATGCATTTTCATATTCCCATCTCATTTGGTACAAATCCCCCAAATTGTGATATATAGCAGGTAATAGCTGCTGTTGCTGTAATAGCTCTACATTTCTCACTAAATGTTCATAGATTTCGATTGCTTCGTGAAACACTTTTCCTCGAGAGTAATTGAGTGCCAGAGACATTAATGTATAAACAATTCGTTTAAAATTAAATTGGTCCTTATAGAATTGAAGAGCTTTTTTTCCATAAATAATTGCTTGGCTTGGTTCTTCTAACCGCCCTTTTATTAAAGCGAAATGATAGTAAAACTCTCCTTCTAGTGACCCTAGTTCTGGATGTATTTGAAGTATTTGAATTAGTTCTTTAGCTGCTTCCTCATATTTACCTTTTGTAATTAAAACTAATGCATAATAATATGAATGTAAATACCTTTCATGTTGGGAAAAATTTGGTCGATGGGCATTTAGCCATCTTAATTGATTGTCTGCTAATTTATGCTCTTTAACAAACACATAATAACGTAACTTATAAAGTTCATATAAATAAATAGATTCTGTAAAACCTATTATTTCTTCATATTCTTTTAATCTGCTCATTGTCTCTTTTACTTTCTCATTCTCTAGGTAATTTATATGTTTTTGTAAATCATTTAATAGGCAAATAATATTTTGTTCGTTATTCTCTACATCATGAATACTAATATTTAATCGTTCTAGCAGTAGACGTATTGTCTCGCTATTTGCTTCTTTATTATTATTCTCAATTTTACTTAAATGAGGAATCGAGCAAATCCCCATCGCTACTGAATTCTGTGTCATTCCTAGCTTTGTACGATAGTACTTAATTAATGAACCAATCTTCATTTTCATAACCTCCCGTATCGAATGACTATATTTTACATTTATTATAATCATAATTTTCCCAATAATCAAAAAACCTAAATTATGGTAGATTCAAATTGTAGTACTATAACTAAATTTGAAAAGGGGTTGGAAAGAATGAAAAAAATGAAAAGTACGTTGCTAAGTCTTTTGATTGCAGGATCAGTAATAAACCCAGTGTACGCAACAGCGATGGATAGCGAAGATAGCTCAGGAAATGACGTTGGTCAGGAGAAATTCCGTGTTTATGTTGAGGCAAACAAAAAATCAGAAAAATCAACATTAAAAACTCAATATTCTGCTCGTTGGGAGTTAACAGAGAACGGATTTTCAACTGATATGAATGAAAAACAATTCGAAGCATTACAGAAGAATAAAAATTTCACAGTTACAAAAGTGCCCATCGTTACATTAGATACGATAGGTTTGGAAGACGATAGTATGGTAGAAAATGAAACTCTGGATTTGGTAACTTCTTTAAGAGCTTCTCAACAAATACCTTGGGGCATTAAAGCAATTTATAACAATGATACTTTAACATCTACAACTGGAGGAAGTGGCATTAATATTGCCGTACTCGATACGGGTGTGAATACTTCTCATCCTGACCTTGTCAATAACGTAGAGCAATGTAAAGACTTTACAGGTGCGACAACACCCATTAATAACAGCTGTACAGATAGAAACGGACATGGTACACATGTTGCTGGTACGGCCTTAGCTGATGGTGGAAGCGATCAAGCAGGCATTTACGGTGTAGCTCCAGATGCTGATCTTT
The DNA here is from genome assembly GCF_000801965.1 of Lysinibacillus sp. A1. Lineage (NCBI taxonomy): Bacteria > Bacillati > Bacillota > Bacilli > Caryophanales > Bacillaceae > Lysinibacillus > Lysinibacillus sp. A1. The sequence continues at coordinate 2,921 of NZ_JSZM01000024.1, read as the reverse complement.
GGGCTTACAAAGTGTTATTAGATAGCGGCTCTGGATACTCAGATGATATTGCTGCTGCTATTCGACATGCAGCAGATCAAGCAACAGCTACTGGTACCAAAACAATTATTAGTATGTCTCTTGGTTCTTCAGCCAATAATAGCCTCATTTCAAGTGCTGTCAATTACGCATACAGTAAAGGAGTTCTAATAGTAGCTGCAGCTGGTAATTCAGGCTATGCGCAAGGAACAATTGGTTATCCAGGGGCATTACCAAATGCAATCGCCGTTGCAGCTTTAGAAAATGTACAACAAAATGGGACTTATCGTGTAGCTGACTACTCTTCACGTGGTTATATATCTACAGCTGGAGATTATGTAATCCAGGAAGGTGATATTGAAATCTCAGCTCCCGGCTCATCAGTTTATTCTACATGGCATAATGGCGGTTATAATACAATTAGCGGTACATCAATGGCTACCCCTCATGTCTCTGGTTTAGCAGCAAAAATTTGGGCTGAAAATCCGTCATTGTCTAATACGCAACTACGTTCTAACTTACAAGCGAGAGCAAAATCAGTAGATATTAAAGGTGGTTATGGAGCTGCTATAGGTGATGACTACGCTTCAGGATTTGGATTTGCTCGCGTTCAATAATTTCAAAAGGTGAAGCATACTAACATTAGTAATACAAACCATAGCTTTGGTTTGTATTACTATTTTTTTGGTTCTAAACGTATTCACCAGTACCCCTACCTCCAAGTAGTATTATAGCTTCGCTTGTTATACGATATCAGCCTCAACATATTTCTACAGGTAGGGTGAACAGGTTGACCAGAAAACATATTATCAATACCATTTGCAGTATCGTTCCCTTTAAATTCATCTTGTAGTCTACTAATAACCTTCTTCATAAAAATCACCTCCAACCTTTCCATTGAAACTTACTTATTGTGTAATATATTATTTTTTAACAATGCACCATTCACTTAAAAACTACCTTCTTTAACTAATCTCCCTACACAACTATTTGCTATATTATTACGCTAACCTCCGCTACTGGTGATCAGGCTAGGGAATGTAGTAATAAGCCTTATATATCAACGTCTTCTACCTGAAGTGTGTAAAATGATTTTAATTCTAATCGTATCCCCAAAAATGAAAAAAGCTCACAAACCCTGTACTATCAAGGATTGTGAGCTTTCTAAACGTAACGTATATGTACATAATGATACCGGTGGTCGGGGTCGAACCGACACTCCAAAGGAACACGATTTTGAGTCGTGCGCGTCTGCCAATTCCGCCACACCGGCATAGTGGAGATAAAAAAAATCGGATAAACCGATTAGCAGTTAAAATATGGAGGCGGCAACCGGATTTGAACCGGTGATAAAGGTGTTGCAGACCTGTGCCTTACCACTTGGCTATGCCGCCATCATACTTGGAGCGGAAGACGAGGTTCGAACTCGCGACCCCCACCTTGGCAAGGTGGTGTTCTACCACTGAACTACTTCCGCAAAAAAAATGGCTGGGGTACTAGGATTCGAACCTAGGCATGACGGAATCAAAATCCGTTGCCTTACCGCTTGGCTATACCCCAACTATGGGGCGACTGATGGGAATCGAACCCACGAATGCCGGAACCACAATCCGGTGCGTTAACCACTTCGCCACAATCGCCATGATATTATAGTTATTATTATTAAATTTACTTTATACTTGAATGGGGCGACTGATGGGAATCGAACCCACGAATGCCGGAACCACAATCCGGTGCGTTAACCACTTCGCCACAATCGCCATAAAATAAATTGGCAGGGGCAGTAGGAATCGAACCCACACCAAAGGTTTTGGAGACCTCTATTCTACCGTTGAACTATGCCCCTATAAAAATAAAAAAAATAAAACTGGTGGAGGGGGACGGATTCGAACCGCCGAACCCTAAGGAGCGGATTTACAGTCCGCCGCGTTTAGCCACTTCGCTACCCCTCCGGGAATACATGGTGCCGGCGATAGGAGTCGAACCCACGACCTACTGATTACAAGTCAGTTGCTCTACCAACTGAGCTACACCGGCAAAAAAATGATGGGTCAGGACGGAATCGAACCGCCGACACTTAGAGCTTCAATCTAATGCTCTACCAACTGAGCTACTGACCCATATACTATAAAAAATGGCGGTCCCGACCGGGATCGAACCGGCGATCTCCTGCGTGACAGGCAGGCATGTTAACCGCTACACCACGGGACCATTTGGTTGCGGGGGCCGGATTTGAACCAACGACCTTCGGGTTATGAGCCCGACGAGCTACCACTGCTCCACCCCGCGATAATGATATATGTTGTTTTTAAAAATGGTGGAGGATGACGGGCTCGAACCGCCGACCCTCTGCTTGTAAGGCAGATGCTCTCCCAGCTGAGCTAATCCTCCATCTGGGTATAACAATGAATGGTGACCCCTACGGGATTCGAACCCGTGTTACCGCCGTGAAAGGGCGGTGTCTTAACCACTTGACCAAGGGGCCTTCGTTTGGAATAATTAAAGTGCTGGCGGAGAGTAAGGGATTTGAACCCTTGAGACAGTGTTAACCGCCTACACGATTTCCAATCGTGCTCCTTCGGCCACTCGGACAACTCTCCAAGAATGGCTCCGAAGGCAGGACTCGAACCTGCGACAACCTGATTAACAGTCAGGTGCTACTACCAACTGAGCTACTTCGGAATAATTATAATATACAGCCTAGCGACGTCCTACTCTCACAGGGGGAAGCCCCCAACTACCATCGGCGCTAAAGAGCTTAACTTCCGTGTTCGGTATGGGAACGGGTGTGACCTCTTTGCCATCATCACTAGACTTATTTAAAAGACAAGATTTATTATAACATATTTAGTTATAAAATGCAAGTTTTTTAAAAAAACTTTCTTATTCTTTCAAAACTGGAT
>NZ_JSZM01000023.1:0-134890 GCF_000801965.1 Lysinibacillus sp. A1 | reverse complement strand
CTAGCTAGGCTAGCTAGGCTAGCTAGGCTAGCTACTAAAAACTTTATTGATTACGTTTTGCTTGTTCAGTTTTCAAGGTTCACTTTAAAGTCGTTTTTCAGCGACTTCTTTATATTAACATCTCGTTCGAAACATGTCAATCACTTTTTTCGAAAAAGTTTTTTTATGTTTTTCATCGAGTTATTCGTTATGTCTTAGCGACAATTAATATAATACAATACCAATATGTTATTCGTCAACTACTTTTCTAAAAAAATATCGAGGTATTTTTTAGATACCTCGATTACAAGCATACTACAGTCATTGACCAATTTCTAGAGCATCTTTATTGACCTTATAATGGCGGTGAAAGATCATCTCGTTTTTCGCAGTAACTGGCTCTATATGAATATACCCCTTATCCACTAAGTATTCGACAAACACTTCTAAATCTACTGAGTAATTCATGAGTTCATGATGGTCATGTAGCTCTTGAATAGACCAGGTTTCCTTTGTTTGCATCACTTCTAATATATGTTGTGCTCCATCTCGTGTACGAGAATGGATCAAAAACTCACTTGCTAAAAATAAAAGTTCTAGACGCTTTTCTATTGGCTCATTACTTGTCACTAGCTCTTCGTATAACTTATAAATGGCTGGTTCAATTTTTTTCACTTGTCCCCATACAGTTACTTCAGGGTATAAACCACTATCAATAATCGATAAACGACCCAAATGGTGTAAAGAATCGACTACATGATTATATGCATCCAAATAACTGCCCTTATCAAAGTATTCTTTCCCCTCCAAATAACGACGGATTAACTTTGAAAATTGGATGCCCGTTTTAATCTTACGACCACTATACGGAAATTCCTGCAATTCTATTTTTAATTTATGCAGAAATTCATTTCGATCAAATAGTACTCTGCCAAAGAAAATCCAATCGACTACTTTCTTATTAGAACCGATTAGGAGCCATTTCCGTATTAATTTTTCCGTAACCGTATGTAGTGCGACTTTATTTCCTTCATATAAGTAATGTTTTGAAAAGACTGGCTGCTCTGCTTCTTTTACAATAATTAATAAAACAGTATCAAATGTATCTGTAACGTTACTTTGCTCCTCACGCTTTTCTACTAAAATAACGCCTAATGTATTTGACTGACTCGCACGTTCTTGGTATATAGGACGCAATACTTGCTCCATGTTCAGCCCCCCTTTATTCATATAGCTTCTCTTGTTCCGTTAAAAATTCGACATACTCTAAAAGTATTCCTTCTTTGATTTACCTCAAAGCTAAAATACTTTGCCCTTATATGTTATAGTAGATTTTAGATTGGGAGGCAAGATAAATGAAACCTTATAAAAGTAAAATTAATAAAATTCGTTCATTCGCTTTAGCACTAATCTTTATTGGTTTTATTGTAATGTACGGAGGTATATTCTTTAAAAATAGCCCAATATTAGTTTTAATTTTCATGACATTAGGTGTTTTATGTATTATTGGTAGTACAGTTGTCTATGCCTGGATAGGTTTATTATCAACACGGGCAATTCAAGTTGAGTGTCCAAATTGCCATAAGCATACAAAAGTTTTAGGTAGAGTGGATATGTGTATGTATTGTAATGAGCCATTAACGCTTGATCCTACCCTTGAAGGTAAAGAGTTCGACCAATCCTATAATCATAGAACGAAAAAATCCTAGCCCGTAAAAGAGCTAGGATTTTTATTGTACTTTAGCAGTAACACCTTTACATGATGGACATGTGCCGTATATCTCTAAACGATGCGAATGCACATCAAAGTCAGTTACCTGTGATGCAAAATGCTCTATTTCATCGAGACCAGGATAATGGAAATCGACGATCTTGCCACAGCATTCACAAATCATATGGTAATGATCATTTGTCACGAAATCAAAGCGACTTGAAGCATCTCCATAAGTAAGCTCTTTCACAAGACCTACCTCACGAAATACTCGCAGGTTATTATAGACCGTCGCTACACTCATATTAGGAAATTTCCCTTCAAGTGCTTTATAAATTTCATCGGCAGTAGGATGTGCCATAGATTGAATTAGATATTCCAAAATAGCATGACGCTGAGGAGTAATACGTACACCAGTTGTTTTTAACGTGTCCAGTGCATCCTGTAAATGCGTTGTAGACATCGTCATGCACCTCTTCCATAAGTATTATTAATTTATAATTGTTATAAATAGTGTATCCAATTAGCGCTACTTCGTCAACAATCACACATACTAATCCTCTAATTTCATCGTTTTTTCTTAATATCCTCTCGATAGCTCCATGACATTTTCTAAATCTCTTTCACCTTTTAGCCATTTTGTTAAGCTTGGCTTAAAAATTTCTAAGCTTCGTTCCACATAACGAGATGAATGGCTTGAGACATGTGGTGATACTATAACATTTGGCAATGCCCATAGTGGATTGTTTGATGACAGAGGTTCTTCTTCGAATACATCCAAAACGGCATGTCCAATTTCTCCCGCTTCAATCGCCTGAATGAGTACCTTTTCATCAACCAAATTCCCTCTGCCAAAATTCATGAAAATCGCACTGCTCTTCATAGCAATAAAATGTTCTTCATTTAATAAATGCGTTGTTTCTTGTGTTTTTGGCAGCACAGAAATGACAATATCCGCACTCGGCAAAGTTTCTTTTAATTGCCCAAAGCTAATCATCTTATCCATGTTCGACGCTTCATTGCCAGAACGATTGCAGCCAATAGTTTTGATACCAAAAGCTTGTAATAAGCGACCCACTTCCGAGCCAATAGCGCCTGGACCTAAAATAAGCGCTGTACTATCTCGCAATTCAGTTTGTTTGGCTTTTTTTGACCATTCACTTTTCTTTTGTTGCTCATACATCCAAGGTAAAGCGCGTTTAATGGCTAAAACATGGGCTAGCATTGATTCTGCCATAGGTGTTTTATGAATACCTCGTACATTCGAAACTAAAATACCACGTTCCATAATAGCTTGGGCAGGCATTTTTTCAATACCTGCTGATGCAACAAAAATCCATTTTAACTTCGTCGCCTGTTGGATGCTCTCTGTTGTTAAATCCTCACCATATGTAACTAATACATCCGCTTGTTGAAGCTCTTCATTTGTTATTCCGCTTTCAAATATAAAATCGACTTGTGGGAATTCTGCTAATAATGGTTCACGTAAATCTGGTCTTGGTTCAAAAGTAAAATAGATTCTCATGTTGTCGCCTCCTGTTCTGCTAAATAGGCATAAACTTCTTCAATATGATTTTTCACACGTACTTTACGCCAAGCTTTCATTAACTTACCCTCCGAATCAATTAAAAATGTTGAACGCTCAATACCCATAAATTCACGTCCATACATTTTCTTTAAGACCCATACACCGTATGCCTCTGCTACAGCATGATCTTCATCTACTAATAAAGTAAAAGGCAATCCATGCTTATCAATAAATTTTGTATGTTTGTTTGCATCATCTGGACTAACACCCAGAACAACAGCGTTTAAATGACTAAAGTCCTCAAACTTATCTCGAAAATCACATGCTTCGGTTGTGCAACCTGGTGTCATATCTTTTGGGTAAAAGTATAAAATAACATTCTGTCCTTTAAAATCAGTTAGCTGTACCCTCTCTCCCTTTTCATTTATAAGAGAAAAATCGGGCACCTTCTGTCCTTCTTGCAAAGTCATAACTATCTCCTCCCTTGTACGTTCTATTTTACTCCAAGTAACAAATCAAGTCATATTCCTTAATTTCTTTGGATTTCTTACACTGATAGGTCTACAATAGATTACGTATAAAAAGTTAGGAGGCAATACTATGAATCACGCAAAATCTGAAGCAGTACACGCAGAGGCGTTACAACATATCGTTGGTGGTGTAAATAGCCCTTCTCGTTCATATAAAGCAGTAGGCGGTGGTTCTCCTGTGGCAATGATTCGAGGAAAAGGGGCTTATTTTTGGGATGTAGATGGTAATCGTTATATTGATTATCTTGCAGCATATGGTCCTATCGTTACAGGTCATGGACATCCTCACATTGCTAAGGCCATTACACATGCAGCTGAAAATGGCACATTGTTTGGAACGCCGACTGAATACGAGGTTACTTTTGCAAAAATGCTAAAAGAGGCCATTCCGTCTATGGATAAAGTACGCTTTAACAACTCTGGTACAGAAGCTGTTATGACAACTATTCGTGTTGCACGTGCCTATACAGGACGTACAAAAATAATGAAATTTGCTGGATGCTACCATGGTCACTTCGATTTAGTATTAGTAGCTGCTGGTTCAGGTCCTGCTACATTAGGAACACCCGACTCAGCAGGGGTAACAACTTCTACAGCTGAAGAAGTGATTACAGTACCTTTCAATAACCCTGAAGCTTTTACAGAAGCAATGAATAAATGGGGCGAGGAAATTGCAGCTATTTTAATAGAACCAATCGTAGGAAACTTCGGTATTGTTGAACCGAATCCTGGCTTCCTTGAATTAGTACACGCTACAGCCAAGGAAAAAGGAGCCTTAACAATTTATGATGAAGTTATCACGGCTTTCCGCTTCCACTACGGTGGTGCTCAAAACTTACTTGGCCTAACACCTGATCTAACAGCACTTGGTAAAGTTATTGGCGGCGGTTTACCAATTGGTGCATATGGTGGTCGTAAAGAAATTATGGATACAGTCGCACCACTAGGCCCAGCTTACCAAGCCGGAACGATGGCCGGAAATCCAGCATCTATGCAAGCAGGTATTGCATGCTTAGAAGTCCTGCAAACACCAGGCATTTACGATGAAATGGATCGGTTAGGTGGGATTTTAGAAGAAGGAATTTTAGCTGCAGCTAAAGAGCACGGAGTGACTATCACATTAAATCGTCTTAAAGGGGCGCTGACAATTTACTTTACAGATGTGAAAGTTGAAAATTATGAGCAAGCGGAAAACTCTAATGGTGAGATTTTTGGTCGCTTCTTTAAACTAATGCTTGAGCAAGGCGTTAACCTAGCTCCTTCTAAATATGAAGCATGGTTCTTAACTACGGAACACACGGAAGCAGATATTCTTGAAACGATTAAAGCTGTGAATTACGCATTTTCACAATTATAATAATGAACATACGAAGGCGACTTTCTACCATAAGTCGCCTTTTTCTTATTCATGCATACAAATCTATGTATTTTATGAGCACTTCCTTCTATAATGTAAAGAAGCTAAAAAATATTAGACAGAAAGGACATCTTTATGAAATTAGGTGCCCGCGTATTTAAAACTGGTGTCGCTATCGTATTTGCCCTGTTTATTGCAGAGCTATTAAAACTACCTTCACCTGTTTTTGCTGGAATTGCAGCCATTTTTGCGATACAGCCTTCTATTTATCGCTCTTATCAAACCATTGTAGAGCAAGTTCAAGCAAATATTATAGGTGCAACCATTGCCGTCTTATTCGGCCTACTTTTTGGCCATCATGTGGTTGCCATTGGCATCGCCGTCATCATAGCAATTGGTTTAATGTTGAAATTTAAACTAGAAAAATCTCTTTCGTTAGCGCTGGTGTCAGTTGTAGCCATTATGGAGTTCCAAGGAGAAGACTTTTTAACATTTGGTTTAATACGCTTTGTGACTATATTAGTCGGCGTGTTAGCAGCATTTGTCGTTAACCTTGTTTTCTTACCACCGAAATATGAGATCAAACTATTCCGCAAAATTTATATTTTGCAGGATGATATTATTCGTTGGACACGACTTGCGGTACGTCAGGCTTCTGAGCATACATCCACAAAGGGTGCATTAAGTAAATTTAAAAGCCGTATGTTACGAGTGGATACGCTATATGATTTATATAAAGAGGAGCGTAATTACTTCAAAAATAAAAAGTATGTAAAAGCACGTAAATTGGTCGTCTATCGTCAAATGATTTTAACTTCCAAAAAAAGTTTAGAATTGCTACAACGATTGCATAATCACGAAAACGAATTAGCTAAGCTACCTACTCAATTTCACTTAATGATTCAGGAACGGCTTGATTCCCTATTAACGTATCACGAACAATTGCTCTTAAAATATACAGGGAAATTAAAGCCTGAGCATTCCGAGTGGAGTAAAAGCATCGACTATGTTCAACGCAATGAACTAATGGAAATTTTCATCAAGCAAGTGAACTTTGCTCGCGAAGAAGGCGATACAGAATTTTCTAGCTATCACTTACTCTATATTTTATCGAGGATTTTAGATTACGAGGAAAATTTAGAGCATCTAGATACACTGATCGTTTCATACCAAAGCTACCACGGCCATGAAATTAATGTAGAATTTGAAGAAGAGTTTATCTAGCAACCATGTAAGCGACAGATTCATGTACAGTGAATCTGTCGCTTTTTACTATATGAAAAAACCTCTAAGTAAAATGTACTTAGAGGTAAAATTAAGAACGTAAAGCTAGCAACTGCTGCTCAGCTTGCTTACGTTTATCTGTCTGCTCATTCCGTAAATGCTGATAATTAGCAATACCCGTAACAATGGTATCCCACATTTCTTCTAGTGTCTGTGTTGTATCCACTTGCTGAGCAAGAGTCGTGCTTAGGTGAACCGCTTCATTGCTAGCTTCTCCAAATTGCTTCATCCGATTTTCAAAGGCTGATGCTGATTGATTTTGTAATTGCTGCCGTCTTTCATTTACAGCATTCATCAGCCCCATTTTAAAAACAGGAATGGTTTTAACAAATGCGCCATTAATCTGTTCCATCAACTCACTATTCCCCTGACGTAGCATCTCAATTTGTGGAGCTGTTAAAATGGCAACCATTCGTGATTTCTCCAACTCATCTATTTTTTGTTGAAGCAGTTCTGCAATTGCTTGTAATCGATTAAGCTCCATTTTGGCTACCTGATTACCTGCCTCACCCTGTTTTTCATACATAGGAATTAATGTGGTTTGCACCTCATGTAATTTCATATCAGTTGCTACTATATATTTTTCTAAGTCAAGGTAAAACATCAAATCTTCCTTGTATAATCGAGCGAGTAATCGATTATCCTTCGCTAATTCATCTTCCATAAGCACAAATTGGTAATGAATTTTCTCAATATCTCTACCGAGCACATTGTATTTTGCATATACATCCTCTTCACTTTTGGATTTACGTGTAAATAGCTTCTTGAAGAAACCCTTTTGCTCAGTAAAATCTTTTTTATCAAATGTCAGCATTAAGGCCTCAAGCTGTTTAAATAATACATTGGATTCAAAAGTAGCTGATTGGGTCACAATATCTAAAATCTGATCTGCAAATTTTGCTAATTTGGTAGCAGGCTCTTTTCCCAACGCCATTAGCTCTAGCTGATTTTTTATATCAATCTGATGAGCAATTTGTTGGACCTCTACATGCTCTCGTAATTGTTGTTTGACGGCATCTGCTGTTTCTTGTGTCAGCTGCTCAAGCATCATTGGGATGTTTGACAAGGTCGCCGCCTCCTTCCTATCATCAGAAAAAGCGATTAAAGAGCTTTTTAATAATTTTATCCGGTGCTGTTTTTTGTTGCTGTGGTTCTTCATAGGGCAAGTCAAATAACATATGCTCTAAACGATGTACATCGTACGTGTCCTCTTGCAGGTGCTTTTCTATATCTAATTGACCTGTTGGATTATAAAAAACGATATCCATACCGAACCGATTTAAAAACGCTAGTAAGGCAATATCTTCACGCGATAAGGCAGGTTGCTGTGGCGCTTGATACAAAACAATCTTCGGTATCTCTTGTGAATAGTCGAAGCTTTGCAATAATCTTAGGATCTCTTGAGGAATCATTGTTAGCTGCTTAAATAAAAATAACTGTAAATCATATAAAGTCTCATTTGGCTGTTGTTTTAACATTGGTTGCTCACAAGATGTTTTGATCGTATGCGCAATGGCTTGCTGTAGCTCCAACGATAATTCACCATACTGCCACCAATCGCTTTGTATAATACGTTCTACTGAAAGTTCACCATTTACTAAGCAATGTTTATAGTGAAAATGAAAGTTGGCCTTGCTCGTTTTTGTAAAAGGGAATTCCTGCACGAAGATAGTTTGTGGGTTTATTAATAACTGGTGCATTAAGTGCCAATATTCCTCACGCTGGCTTGAGACTCCACTGATTTTAGCAAAGATGACAGGGATCACTACTTCATTTCCATTGATATCAAATTGCGGTCGTACTAATGCTTTTTCCTTCGCATAAATAAAAATATCATCATATGTCATACGCAAAGTTAATGAGCGTGGCATAAAATCTTTAAATTGCCAAGGTCTATAGACTCCTGATTGCTGGTCATGCATTAATTGTTCAAAGTGCTGACTAGAACGATACCCTACAGTTGCCTGACGATCACGAGGCTTATCAGGAAATGGCTGTAATGTTGTTTGGCTCGTATAGGAATAGCTGACCGAAAACGTATCAGTAGGATCTACCTCAGCAAACTCATCGACTTTTGCTGGATGAAATATTAATACGTCACAGCCAAGTTCCATTAGCAGTAAAAGAAAATATCGCTGACTAACAGTGGCTTCTCCATACCAAACAACTTTAGGAAAATCATCAGTAGGCTTCAGAGCTTTAGCCCATTGAATCCAATGGTTTTTTAACCACTTCACCAGATCAATTAAAAAACGGCGAAATTCACTGGAAAGTAAGCCTAGCGATTGTTGATGTTGAAATAATTCTATAACCTTTATAGTCGTTAGCTGTAAATGTCGATTCATAGTGCCGTCATCATGTTTGGGAATCAGTTGATACCCATACATCATCGCAACTAAACGATTAATAGTAAGCCCTTTAGGTGTTTGCTGATGCTGCGATAAAATTTGTTGTATAGCTTGAAAGTCTTTCTGTTCAATATGCTTATTTAATTCTTCACTTAAAATATGGATATTTTGGTTTTGAGATAAAGTAAATAATGAATTAAAATACTCATCTTCCTCAATTGGTACTCCTAAAACACGTAGAGCAATACGGCTAAAGCTTATTTGTTGCGGTGTTTCCTCATAAAATGCACGATTCTTGGGTGAATCTTGAAACGCCTGTAGCCAATCATCTGGATTACGCTCGACTATTGATTTAATTGTGATTGTTTGCATACAAACGCCACCTCCTAAAAAAAATCATCCTCTGTAACCTTAGGCTAAATTCAACAGGTATATTATGTTTGAAAAGGTATACGTAACATCCTCAAAATAGAACCTAGTTAAATATGGACTCCACCATTACTAAGTAAAATGTAAAAAAACTAATCAGATTGCAGGCATAATAACTTGGTTGTAAACAAATGCGTACTTTATGAAAGAATTCGTTTACCATCCAATCATTCTATCCTATGATAGAGAAAAATCTGGTTGTATTGCATGCTGTAAAACAGTTTGAAGCAAATGTTTGGTAAATGCTTCTCCCTCATACGGCGAGTATGTTGTATTATGTAGTCTTTTTGGCTGTTTATCCTTTAAATCACCGTGGTTTGGTGTAAAAGCAACATCAGCCAACATGAGCATTCCATAATCCATTATAGAATCACCTGCTGCTATATGCACATCGTATGTACAAAACTCCATCATATATTCTATTGCAGCTTCCTTGGTCAAAACCTTTGGCATGAAATATAATTTTTTTCCTTGCAGAAGAACGCACCAACCATGGGCATCGAATTCTTGAACAATGGCGTGTAAATCATCCTGTTGCAAAACATCCAGATTTACATGATGGACATAAAAAAGGTCGTCTATATAGAAGGAACGTTGTAGCCATGTATCCGATTGGATGGTTTGAAATAGTTGTGACATATCCTCTTGCGGAATTGAAGAATCTTCAATACGTCTACCTAATGTTTTCGTCCATTTGTCGTAGGGCTGACCCTTCTCTAATATTGTACCCCCATTACTCGTAATTGCAAAAGCAGGGTTCAAGTCATTTATAAAATGAATTCTTTTATATTGATGCAACGCTCTAGTTGTAACAGGGACAAATAGTGTTTGCTGATGCACTTGTTGCAATAAACTAGCCGTTTTTTTTGTCATCATACTCATCGTTTCATTAGCCTTCTGTTCAACGACCACTTTATCTGAAATAGGCGGAAACATTTCCATCATACGTTTAGAATAAATCAGTGTTCTATCTAAATCTGATGTGAATAATATCATTTTGAGCTCCTCTACAATTCTTTTATTAAGCCGCAACATGCGTAGGACATATGCGAATATTCTTCTATTATTACATTTTTTTCATGGGCTAATAATAAAATGTGCTCTAGCTCATCCATATACTGTGGATTAATTAAGATTTTCCAAGGTATTCGTCGCAATAAAACTCTTGTTGTTTCTCCAACACCTGGTTTAATAAGGTTAATGTTATCCATATCAAAATCCAATTGAATTTTTTGGACCGATTTCATACCTGCCCAAGTAATAAGAGAAGTGGCTTCGTCCTGAAGTTGACTGATAATCTCACTCTGTACTTGTTTGAAGCATGCGACTATACGATCTATGTACAAGTTCGAGACATCTATATCTTCTAATTCTTTGTAGTATTTTGCTCCATGGAAGTCGTGCTCATCCATAAACTGCAAATTTAAAACGGTTCTACTCACCAAGCCAGAGACAGTTGAATTTAAACAGGCCGATGGAATTAAAAAATCTTCGCGAGTTCCATAAATCGTCGCACAATGCCCCGGATCTGCTAATACAGCTAAATCAGCATTTAACTGCACTTGATAGTGTCCATTAAATTTTTGGCAAGAGTGGATCAATTCTTTCGTTATAGCACCTTTCCCCGTCCAACCATCAATAAATTGAAGACAGCCTTGTGGATGTTGTGACAAAATATAACGTATCGCCGCCTCATCAAATCCACGACCACGCAAAATTGAAATCGAATAATGTGGCACATCCACCTTATAGTTCATCGATATGTACCGTTTGATTAAAATACCGATTGGTGTACCTGCCCTAGCTAAACTCACAAGTATTAAATTGTCTAACCCTCTACTTTTGATGATTCGTTCTGCTACTCCCCCAACAGCTATGGCTATTTTATTCGCGGAAGCATCCAAGGTTTTATAAAATAGCTTCATATAAGTTTTTGATGGGTGATATTCCATTGGTAGCATTTCAGAATAATGCGTACCTGCTTGAATAAGCTGCTCACGTTTTTCATTACCCATCTCTAGAAAAACATTTCCAATATCACGCAATAAAAAAATAACGTCCTCTTGTTCATAGCTACCCATTCTATCTGGCTGTAAAGTCGATTTCATCGTGCTCCCTCCAACTCATGCATACAAATAACATATACCTTTGCTTCACTAACTGACTGCAGAGCCGCCACCATCCGAGCTACTACCTCTTTATTTGCTATACGTTCCACTAGTAGAAAAAGTTCCGTATACGGTTGGCTTTGAACATTATATAAATAATTTTCGACCCCATTATTCTCGGGACTCTCAAATACTATTTTCTCTGTAATCGTATAATCTAAATCGTCTGCACAATAGATCGGACTGCGAGTTGTTGATTGAAAATAAACGTCATTCCCTAAAAAAGAGGCAATTTGCATAGGCACATACATAAACTCCCCAGTCCCAATCACAAGAGCTGGTCCGTCCGTTCGTAGCTCCTTTAATTGCTTGGCGATAGCCTGTAACATGTGATTTTGTTCAAAATGCTGTTTAGATGTTAGCATAAATCTCCCTGTTGCTTTTAAATACGGCTGACTGTTCATTTTGCCATTCTCTGCAATTGAATGATAGAAAAGATGATCAGTGGAGTCTTTGATGGGCAATAGGTTGATGTCTCTTGCAGCAATAGTCGTAATGCTCGGCTGTATACTTGTTAAACTAGGTACTCCTGTACAATTGAATGTTCCACACATAATAGAGATGAATTCAATAGAAATTCCCCATTGCTCCTCTAATTGCTGAAAAACCATTCGCTGCTGGTCCGATCGCCAATCTAAAATGGATAGGACAGCGTACTGTTTAACATCAGGAAATTTCTTTTTTAATGTTTCAATTATGTTGATGACTGTATTCCCAGTAGTAATCTCATCATCTATTAACACGATACGCTTAGCCTGCTGTAAAACTTCAGGTTCCTCTGTATAAATTCTATGGCTTGTCGCATGGGAATGTTCTTCTTCGAATGTGACAAATGGTTCAATATGAGGAATGACTTCACGAGTAGTATGAATATACATAGCATTTGATTGAAATGCATTAAATACGGCATGTCCAAGTGCAGTGGCCGTCTCCGCAAACCCAATAAACAATGTCTCTTGTGCTAACACTACACTTTCTTTCACAGAATTTTGTAGTTCCCCTACATTTATTCCATCTTTTAAAGCTTGAACAATAGACGATATTGTATTGACTTTTTGACTACCGCCTTGCTGGTCGTACATCATAGCTAATAGAGCTCCCGTTAGTATAGGAATTTGTGGGCGAACAGCCAAATGCTTGCCTAGCACAGTACTTACAAATAAAAATTGTCTCTTCTTATTTATACGAGCTGCCATTTGAAATAAATCTGTTAGCGCAAAATTGTGTGGGTTATGGGTAATTTCAATGTCGATTGAATAGTTGGGTAAAATAGTAAGTTTACTCATTTGTTGTTGCATACATATGACCACCTAGTTCAGAATTTAATAATAGTGAGGCGAAATCCATAGATTCATGATAAACGCCATAGACATGTGCCTGTTTTAAAATGCGTTGTGCCCATCTCATATGTGGTTTGATTTCATTCATTTTATTAGCATAATGACTTTTCATCACACCTTTACTACCATCATTATGTTCAACAATACTAAGTGCATCTAAATACTCTTCATATGAAATAGCGTAAAGTGCATGCACAACACGGATATGACTTGGATGAATGACCGTTTTACCGACAATTCCATTTTGTTTATCCATTAAAACTTCCTTCATTAGTCCATCTAAGCAATCGTCTAATAATGCTTTCCTCGTTTCAAGCGCACCTTTTTCACTAAATGGTGTCATGCGTAATGCCGGTTTTAACACACGCTGATTACTAAAATACTCCCACACTGGCCCAGATATCACAAAGCCGTCTTCCTCACGTCCTAATATATTCACTATATCAGCTATACAATCCCTTATTACGCTAATATCATATATGGTCGAGTCCATACGGCGGCGAATTCCATAAATTCCACAAAAATCAGTAGCACCAATTCGTATATTCAACACCCTTGATTTGTGCTGCAGTAAAACTGATTTAATGGCTAATAATGCCTCCATACGAGATTCTTTATATAGAACCTCCCGACTTTCTAAAATCGGCATCCCGTATAAGGTAAGATTATTTTCTTGAATTGTTTTCTCAAGAAGCTCAAAATAACGTGCTCCCTGCGTCGCTGTGAATTTCGGAAAGACATAACCAGTTAAAATTTCCTGCTTCTCTTTTAATCTAGCAGTTAAATAACTAAATTGTTCCACATGCCGCACACGAATAAAAAGTAAGGGGATATCTTGGAGCTGCAATTGTTTGTGTTGATAGAGTTTGTATAACTCGCTAATGTCCTCCATCAATTTTTCCTCACAATCATCTAATTCTGAATCCCCTACTGCATCCTCTAAATCAATAACAAGCGACGTAAGTTCTTTATATTTTTGTGATTGGATCAAGCCTACAATATTAGGCATGGAAGCGGGCATATATAAAGTAGCACCTAATGCATAGGATAAAATATCTGGCGTTGCCCATTTCGTAAAAGGCTGCGGCTTTTTATAAAAAATCGTCTCTGCTTCTGTTGCAAAGTGTTGCATCTAATCCACTCCCCAATAATTATGCCTTTTGTGAAAAAAGCACTGTATCAGCCTGTTCCTTACAGACCAATACAGTGCCATGTTACACTGCTGATTTCTTATTCAACTTTGTACAACAAATGTCAATAAGAACGCAGCAATTAGAATAATGAAAAATACTTTATGTGGTGGATGGAATCCAAAAATACTCCCAAACAATTTCAGTACAATAAGCGGATTTAAAATATATGCAGTCGTTTCAAACTCTGACACTCGCTCCATTAAGTACGCATCATAAATATTCCTAAAATCCCGCCTACTAATAGAACCTATACTTTAATGTGCATATGTACTTAATCATTTATTAAGTACATCACACAAGATTCTCATCGTGTACCTGCATCTACTAATTACTGTAGGCCATATGCGCTGATTAATGCTGCTAAGCCACCTTGATAGCCTGAGCCTATGGCAGCAAACTTCCACTCGCCATTATGACGGTACAGCTCACAAAATACTACGGCTGTTTCAATACTGAAATCTTCGCCTAAATCATAACGCAATACCTCTGCTCCTGACTCTTCATTTGTCAAACGAACATAAGCATTCAGGACTTGTCCAAAGTTTTGATGACGCCCCTCTGCATCATAAATAGTGACCGTTACAACAATTTTGTCAATTTGAGGAGATACTTGCTTTAAGTTGACGAGGATTTTTTCATCATCCCCATCCCCTTCGCCTGTGCGGTTATCCCCTGCATGAACAACAGATTGATCTGGACTCGCTAAATTATTGTAAAAGATAAAATCTTGTTCATTACGACACTTGCCCGATGCATCTAATAAAAATACAGATGCATCAAGGTCGAAATCTTGCCCACCATCAAATTGTTTAACATCCCAGCCTAAGCCGATGCCGATGCTGTTTAAACTAGGGTCTTGCTTCGTTAAATCAATTCGCTGCCCTTTACTTAATTGAATAGCCATTCAAAAATCTCCCTTTCTTTCCAAAGATGAAATTTTAGTTTACGTTCAAGCCGTAGTCATTACATAAAGCAGCTAAGCCACCCTGATAGCCAGCACCAACTGCGTTAAATTTCCATTCTCCGTTATGACGATATAATTCACCAACTACAACTGCTGTTTCAATACTGAAGTCCTCACCTAAATCAAAGCGAATTAGTTCTTGGTTGGATGCAGCATTTACAATACGAATATATGCATTCGATACCATGCCGAAATTTTGATTACGTGACTCTGCATCATGAATCGTTACAGTGAATGCTAGACGTTGAACATGTGCAGGAACTTGAGTTAATGCGACTTTTACCACTTCATCGTCACCTTCACCAACACCTGTTAAATTGTCACCAGAATGTTCAACTGACCCATTACCACCTGTTGTATTGTTGTAGAAAATGAAGTCATTTTGATCTGCTACTTTTCCTGTATCAGCAAGTAAAAATACAGATGAATCTAAATCAAAATCATTTCCACCATCATATTTATTTGTATCCCAGCCTAAACCAACAATTACATTTGTTAATCCCGGATTTGTTTTTGTTAAATCTACTTTTTGACCCTTTTGTAGTGAAATGCCCATACTTTTTATTCCTCCTAAATAGTCGTTTATTTTATTGATATCTTCGAACAACGTCGCCAAGTTTAAGATCATTCGTTCCTGAACCAACTGCTGCGAATTTCCATTCAGTTTGATGACGGTAAATTTCACCACAGATTAACGTCGTTAAATTCGAATAATCATCACTTAAATTATAGCGAATTAGTTCGCTTCCTGTCCTGTCATCATACACACGAATATATGCATTTCGAATCATACCAAAGTGTTGGTTTCTACCTGCCGCATCATAGATGTTTACGACAAACACTAGCTTATTAAATTGTGTCGGAACAGACGATAGCTCAATTGTGATAACTTCATCATCCCCATCGCCATCTCCCGTTAAATTATCGCCAGAATGTCGAACAGAACCACAGCTACTTGTTAATTTCCCAAAATAAATGACATCGTCCCCAGCTAAAACTTTATCATCTTGTAGCATTAATACGGAGGCGTCACAGTCAACGCTTCTACCACTGCCGCTATTTCTACTAGAAAATAAGCCACCAAGGAAGCCACCGCTTTTTTCTTGGCCGACAGGGTCCCACCCTAACCCTACTTTAATCTTATTTAATCCTGCATTACCCTTTGTTAAATCAACACGTTGCCCTTTTTGTAAATTAATCGCCAATTTGAACACCCTCCTAAAAATATGTATTTCAATTGAAAGACTATATGTAAAGTCATAATCTACGCATTTAGATTGTCTTTTTCAACAATACTTTAAGTCTAAAATAACGTGACAAAAAATTCAATAAATGGCTCCGAAAGGTTCATCTTTTTTTATTTTATTTTGTAGGAATATTGCTATAAAGGACGCTTCAACTGTAAAAGAGTTCCTTTTCAAAACAGCCGAAAAAAACCTTCTAGCTTGTAGAAGGCTCATGAATCTAATTACTAATTTTTCATTTTCGGATCTAGTGCATCACGTAAACCATCCCCCATTAAGTTAAAGCCAAGAACCGTTAACATAATCGCTATACCTGGGAAAATCATTGTCCATGGTGCATTTAATAAAAACTTCCTTGCATCCGCAAGCATTTTTCCCCATTCGGGTGCTGGTGCTTGCGCGCCTAGCCCAAGGAAACCTAATGCCGCAGCTTCAATAATGGCAGTTGCAATAGCAAGCGTCCCCTGTACAATAATCGGAGTGATTGAATTCGGCAATATATGAGAAAACAGTATTCGTGAATCACGCATGCCAATTGCCTTTGCTGCTACAATATATTCCTCTTCTTTGACACTTAATACTTTAGAGCGGATTAAGCGTCCAAAGTTCGGTACGTTAATAATGGCAATGGCAATTAAAGCATTTTGTAAAGATGGACCTAGCACTGATACTACTGCAATCGCTAGTAGCATACTCGGGAAAGCTAGCATAATATCAAAAATACGCGAAATAATCGTATCGATCCATTTTCCATAATAACCTGCAATGATACCAAGTAAACTACCAATTATAACGGATAAAATAACGGAGAAAAAGCCTACCCAAAGCGATATTCTTGCCCCATGGATGATTCTCGAAAAGATATCCCGTCCAAAATCATCCGTTCCAAACCAATGATCAGCGGATGGTGCCAGTAAACGCTTCGTTAAATCTTGTTCATTGATGCCCTGTGGTGCAATGAACGGACCAATGATAGCCAATAAAACGAAAAATATAACAATCCCTGCGCCCACTAGTGACACTTTGCTCTTTTTAAAGCTACGCCAGCCTTCGAGCCATGGACCTACTGCCCTTTCTGGAATGGGTGCTGCTTCTTTTTTTATATCGATTGCTCCAGTCATCATTGCAACTCCCTTCTATTTGTATTTAATACGCGGATCGACGACTGTATACAGTAAATCCACGATTAAGTTAATCATGATGAAAATAAATGCAACGATTAAAATTCCTGATTGAATAACAGGATAGTCCCTGAAGCCAATCGCATCATAAATATAACGACCAATCCCTGGCCAACTAAAAATCGTCTCTGTTAAAATGGCCCCACCTAGCAGTAATCCTGTTTGTAGACCAATTACCGTTAACACAGGAATAACGGCATTCTTCAATGCATGCTTATAAACAACAATAAACATTTTTTGGCCTTTTGCTCTGGCAGTACGGACATAATCTGAGCGCATAACTTCCAGCATAGAAGACCTTGTAATTCTGGCAATAATAGCCATCGGAATGGTTGCCAGTGCGACACCTGGTAATATGAGTCGCTTTAGGACTTCGACGAATTGATCAAAGCGACCTTGAATGAGCGTATCTAATAAATAAAAATGGGTTATGGCGGTTATAGGATTTCGTACATCTTCTCGACCAGAGGTAGGCAACCATCCAAGCTTGCTACTAAATGTCCATTGCTCCATCAAGCCAAGCCAAAACACCGGTACAGAAACACCGATTAATGCGACAATCATCGCTGTATAATCAAACCAAGAATTTTGGAACCACGCAGAAATAATACCAGCATTTACACCGATAACAATTGCAATAATCATCGCAAAAAAGGCTAGTTCAGCTGTTGCAGCTAAGTATGGAAAAACTTCATCTGATACAGGTAATTTTGTACGTAAGGAAACCCCTAAATCTCCCTGAAAAATGCCTGCCAAATAACTAAAATATTGTGTATACCAAGGTTTATCTAATCCTAAACTTGCGTTTAATGCCTCGACCGCCTCTTTTGTCGCCTGCTGTCCCAAAATAACTTGAGCGGGATTACCAGGTATTGCTCGTATTAACATAAAGACAATAAAAGTCATTCCAAGCAAAACTGGGATTAGTTGAAGTAAACGTCTCCCCATATAGTGAAGCATGTTCATCACCTCTCTATGATTTTCATAATCTACTTTGAAGTCTTTATATTCTGTTGAAAGGTTGAGCCTTCACCAAACGGTTTTGAATGTTTAGATGAGTGATCTTTCATACAGGAGAAATAATTTGGTTTTCTTTTACTAGAAAAGAATCTGCTAGAATTCCACGGCTTACCCGCAGAAAAGCAAGCAGATTCTCAAATTCACTTATTCAATTAAACCTAAAATTACCGTTGAATATCTACCGCATCTAAACGGTCAGAGCCAGTAGGATGCGCAATATAATTTGTCACTTTATTGTTAGCAGCTAAAATTGGCGTAGAGTGAGCAAGTGGAACCCATGGAGCATCCTCAGAAATAATCACCTGAGCTTGCTTATAAAGCTCATTACGCTTGTCCTCATCGACTTCAGTTTGAGCAGCAGTTAACAACTTGTGTAATTCTTGATTGTCATAGAATGTATAGTTGTTAGAGCCAATATTATCTCCATCTAATAAAGTATATAGGAAGTTATCGGCATCCCCATTATCACCTGTCCAGCCAAGTAGGAATGCATCTGCTTCACCATTTTGTGCTTTTTCTAAATAAGTAGCCCATTCAAACGATACAATTTTAGATTTAATGCCTACATCCTCTAAGTTCTTTTGAATCGCTTCTGCCACTTTTTGTCCATCCGGCATGTATGGACGTGGTACTGGCATTGCCCAAAGCTCAATTTCCTTACCATCATAGCCTGCTTCAGCAAGTAATGCTTTCGCCTTTTCAGGATCATACGTATAACCTGTAACTTCATCGTTATAACCAGAAATTACTGGTGGCATTGGGTTTTTCGCTGGCTCTGCAAGCCCTTCATAAAATGCATCTACTAATGCTTGTTTATTTATTGCATAGTTAACTGCTTGACGCACTTTTACATTATCAAATGGAGGGCGTGTTACTGTTAAACCTAAATAGCCAACATTCATAGATGGACGCTCAATTAATTGTAAATTCGCATCTCCCTCGATAGTTGCTTTATCAGATGGACTAATGCCATCAGCTACATCGATATTGCCTGCTAATAAATCATTTAAACGTGCAGAGTTTTCTGGAATAGAACGATAAATCACTTTATCTAATTTAGGATAGCCATCAATATAGTAATCAGGGTTTTTCTCAATTGTTATTGAATCATTACGTACCCAGCTAACAAATTTGAATGGGCCAGTTCCTACAGGATTTGCTGATAATCCCTCTTCATCTGCTTCAAATGCTGTTGGAGAAGCAATCGCAAATGGAGACATTGCTAAGTTTTTCAGGAATGGTGCTTGTGGTTGACTTAATTTAAAGACAACTGTATAGTCACCCTCTGCAGTTACTGAGTCAATGATTTGCTTGTCACCAATTAGAAATTGCGAACTAAAGTATGGGTGTTTATCCGCGCCTGATTTCCAACGTTCAATATTCTTAACAACAGCCTCAGCATTGAAGTCTGTGCCATCATGGAATTTTACACCTTCCTCTAGCTGGAAAGTATATGTTAAACCATCCTCTGATGCCTCCCATGATTTTGCTAACCCTGGCTGAATCGTTACATCTTTTTCACCAAAGTTTACTAATGTTTCATAAATATTAGCTGTCACCGTAAAGGATTCACCATCTGTGACAACAGCAGGGTCAAGTGCTACAGAATCTCCTCCACGACCATACACTAAAATTTTTGGATCGCCACTGCTAGCTGTATCGCCACTAGTTGAAGTATCTTTACTACCCGTATCCTTTGTATCAGAGCCGCCACAAGCTGCTAAGATCGTCGAGAGAATAAGGAGCAGCATTACACCTAAAGTCCAGAGCTTCTTTTTCTTCATTCAATTTCCCCCTATGTGGTTTTTATATCATTTAATGTTGGAGTGCCTCATATAGATGGCAAGCAACATAATGACCTGGTTTCACTTCTTGCATTTTAGGTACTACCTGTGAGCATTGTTCCATTTTAAAAGGACATCGCGTATGGAATGTACAGCCACTCGGCGGATTGGATGCACTCGGAATATCTCCAGTAATAATCATTTGTTCACGTTCAAACGTTGGATCTGGCACTGGGACCGAAGATAAGAGTGCTTGTGTATATGGATGAAGCGGTTCAGCATATAAGTCCTCACTCGCTGTCAACTCTACTAATTTACCTAAATACATGACGCCAACACGATTGCTAATATGGCGCACAACCCCTAAATCATGAGAAATAAAAATATAGGTTAGCTTTAAATCCTTTTGTAGCTTTTGCAATAGATTTAATACTTGTGCCTGTATGGACACATCCAATGCCGATACCGGCTCGTCCGCAATGAGCAAACGAGGATTGGTCATTAACGCACGCGCGATGCCAATTCGTTGCCTCTGACCACCACTAAACTGGTGAGGATAGCGTTTGATATGATATTCATTCAATCCAACAATCTCCAGTAGCTCCAACACTTTCTGTTTTCGCTCCTTGGCATTACCTATTCCATGAACAATAAGAGGCTCCTCCAATATTTTCCCGATGTTATGGCGAGGATTTAATGAAGCATAGGGATCCTGAAAAATCATTTGAATATCTCTACGCGCCTTCCTCATTTCATTGTTGGATAATTCTGAAATCATTTTACCTGCGAATTCAATGTTTCCTTCAGTAGGCTCTAGTAACCGCATTAGTAAACGACCTGTTGTCGATTTACCACAGCCTGACTCACCAACAATCCCTAATGTTTCTCCTTCAAAAACTTCAAAGGAAACATCATCTACTGCCTTTACATCCCCTGTTTGTGTATTTAGGACTCCTTTGCGGATCGGGAAATATTTCTTTAAGCCATCAACCTTTAATAACACTTTCGACACGTTGCTCCACCCCCTGCTTCTCTAGTAAAAAACATCTCGATTTATGCTGCTCTGCTGCTTTAAATAAAGGTGGTGTTTCCTGTAAACAACGTTCCATTGCGTATTCACAGCGTGCCGCAAAACGACACCCTACTTGAATACTTCCTGGTTTTGGTACACTTCCAGGGATTGAATATAAATTATCCTTTTTAAAACGCATATCAGGCACTGATTGAATAAGACCTTGTGTATAAGGATGCTTCGGATTAGAGAATATTTCTTGAATCGGTGCTTCTTCTACAATTTGTCCAGCATACATGACAATCACACGCTCACATGTTTCTGCTACAACACCTAGATCATGTGTAATTAACAGGACTGCTGTATTCAATCGTTTATTTAAGTCCTTCATTAGCTGTAAAATTTGAGCTTGAATCGTAACGTCCAAAGCAGTTGTCGGTTCATCCGCAATTAAAACCTGTGGATCACAGACAAGTGCCATAGCAATCATGACCCGTTGACGCATACCACCCGATAGCTGATGCGGGTAATCCTTTAGTAAGTCTTCAGCACGTGGTAAACCTACAAGTTTCATAATTTCAACAGCTCTGGCAAACGCTTTCTTTTTCGACCATTTTGGATTATGGATTAAAATGGCTTCTTTTAATTGATCACCAATTGTAAACAACGGATTTAGTGAAGTCATAGGCTCCTGAAAAATCATAGCTATGTCTTTTCCACGTATTTTCTGCATTTGTTTTTCTGTACAATTCACTAGATTTTTATTATCCAGCAATATTTCACCACCTGTTATTTTGCCTGGGGGTGATGGAATTAATCCCATGATGGATAGTGACGTAACACTTTTACCACTTCCCGATTCGCCGACAATCCCTAATATTTCTCCTTCTTGGACAGAAAAATCAATATCATCTACAGCAGGAATTTGTCCATTATCTGTGAAAAAGGTTGTTCTTAACCCTTTTATTTCTAGTAGCTTTTTCCTCATGCGCAACGTCCCACCCTACCTATATTTTACTTAATTGTATAAATTATATTAACAGAATACTATAACTTTTGTTAAATTCCCTATTTTCAGATAATTCTAACTAAAAATCATCACTCTTTCAATCATTAATATTCTGCAATTTACGTAGTTTTTCTGCATCATTCGCCTTCAGTATTAATTACATCTTATAAAGTAATATTTTTATATAGATTTTCAAAAAAAAATAGCCTTCCATTTTTAAAAAATGAAAGACTTTTTTTGAAAAAAATTTCACAATTGATGATTTTTGTGTACATTCACTACTATTACTCCAAATGTTGCACTTGGAATAAATCATAATATGTCCCTTGCTTTGTCATTAATTGCTCATGATTACCGCTTTCGATTAATTGACCATGGTCTATAACAAAAATTTTATCAGCATGAGTGATGGTCGAAAGACGATGAGCAATAATTATAGTTGTTCGCTCATGAGCTAGCTCCTCTAATGATTCTTGAATCAATGCTTCACTCTCTAAATCGAGCGCTGAAGTTGCTTCGTCAAGAATTAAAATCGGAGGATTTTTTAAGAATACTCGAGCGATGGCAACTCGTTGTTTTTGCCCACCTGATAGTTTTACTCCTCGTTCACCTACTTTAGTGTCATAACCATTTGGCAGAGTCATAATAAAATCATGGGCATTCGCCGCTTTGGCAGCCTCTATCACTTGCTCATCTGTAGCATCTGGTTTTCCCATTAGAATATTTTCTTTAACGGAGTCACTGAAAAGTATATTATCTTGGAGGACAATTCCTATTTGAGAACGTAGTGAATGCAATGTAACATCTCGTACATCCTGTCCATCAATCGTTACGACACCATCGGTTGCATCATAGAAACGAGGAATTAAGCTAATAATCGTGGATTTACCGCCACCACTCATTCCAACGAAGGCGACAGTCTCACCAGGATTAATAGTGAAATTGATGTTATTTAAAATAGGTACGCCTTCTTTTTCATATTGGAAAGATACATGGTCAAAACGAACTTCCCCCGTAGCGGATCGTAAATCACGCGCATCAACTTTATTTTTCACTTCATATGGTTCATCCATTAAATCAAACATTCGATCCATGGACGCAATGGATTGTGTCAACGTTGTTGAAGAACTAACAAGACGGCGAAGTGGGCCATACAATCGTTCGATATACGCGATAAAGGCAACCATTGTTCCAACAGATAAAGTACCATTTATGACTTCATAACCTGCATAAGCAATGACTAGTAAAGGCGCTACATCTGTAATAGTATTTACCACAGCAAAGGATTTAGCATTCCACTTTGTTTGATCAAGGGCCTTCTCTAAAAACTCCCCATTTGCTTCATCAAATAATTTTTGTTCATGCTTTTCTAGCGTAAAGCTTTTTATAATACTCATACCAGCTACTCGTTCATGTAAATAGCTTTGTACACCTGCAAGTGCTTGAGAACGTTTACGTGTTAAGTCCCGCAGTTTTCCAAAAAAGTACTTCACACTCAATGCATAAAACGGGAACGCTAATAAGGCCACTAATGTGAGCTTAATATCCATGGTTAGCATAATAATTACTGCAATCACAATAGTTGCAAGGTCTAGCCACACATTCATTAAACCCGTCATCACAAAGTTCTTCGTTTGCTCAACATCATTGATGACCCTAGAAATAACATCACCAGCACGTGTATTGGCATAATATTTTAAGCTTAATCGTTGTAAATGTGCGTAGATTTCTTTCCGAATATCAAACAGCACCTTATTACTAACATGTTGTGCAAAATATTGACGATAGTACTCGATTGGTGGACGAATAATAAAGAACACAATAATCGTTCCGCCCAGCCAATATAACAGCTCTTTTGTTTTTTCTCCATCTGTTAAGTCGTCCGCAGCAATAATATCATCCAACACAATTTTAATGAGTAATGGAATAAATAATGGAATAGCAAATTTAACTATACCAATAACAATCGTTAGAACGATTTCCCAAGAATAAGGTTTTACAAAGCGCATATATCGCTTTATGCTTCCCAAATTTTCATCACATCCTTACAAAAAGAAACAGGCATCCATTGATGAATGCCCTATGTATTATAGCAATATTTTGCTTAAAATACAGTTAAGATGACTTTACCGCTAACTATTTTGTATGTGCCTTCCCTAACAGTGTAAAAGATGCTCATTAAGAGTGGCTAAAAGAGGCAATATAAAACACCTATTAGTAAACTAATAGGTGTCACTAACAATCATCTGACTGCATATCAAGCTGGAACTTATAACGATTTGTCCAAACATTGATGAAATCGGGTGCAAATGGTCCTTTTTTTTGTTGAATCCAGCTTATTAGCTTATCGACATTGCGCTTTAAAATTTTATCAATCACATCAGGATAAGACATTTCCTTACGATGAAGCTCATATTCATCCTCGTCTAAGAGCGTATAAGACATGTCAGGAAAAACTTTAATATCTAGATCATAGTCGATATATTTAATGGCATTATTATCGAACACAAATGGTGAGCTTAGATTGCAATAATAATACACGCCGTCTTCTCGTAGCATACAGATGATGTTAAACCAGTGTTCCGCATGGAAATAGCAAATAGAAGGCTCTCTCGTTAGCCATGTACGACCATCGGATTCTGTCACAAGTGTCCGTTCATTCGCACCGATCACAATATTTTTTGTTCCTTTTAAAACCATCGTTTCTTGCCAAACACGGTGGATGCGGCCATTGTGTTTATAACTATGTATTTGTATCGTTTCTCCTTCTACTGGTAATGCCATTTTAAAGCCCACCTTTTCGTCTATGCTACCTAAATCTAGCAGTCTCTAGTATATTATAGCAATGTGTACGCGAAAGGTGTAGTTAGAAAACCACAAATTTCACTACGCTATTTTGAATTTGTATAAAATTTCGTTAACTTTAAGCGAAATTTAATAGTAGCTCCACCGTTTTGGTATTTATTGGTTTTTTAAATAAATATAGAAAGGAGCTGTCTTTTTCATCTTTTCGGATTTTTAGACAGCCCCTTAGAGGTAAATGCAATTATGCAATTACAAAGTGTTACTCACCTAAATCTTGGTTAGTTTTAGAGAAACGACCTGAAGCTGGAGCTTTCTTTTGCTCTGCTTTAGCATTTTGCTTTTGCACTTCATTTACGTCCGTTTCATAACCAAATTCTTCACTTTGACGTTGCATGTTTTTATTCGGTTGGAAATTTTGGTTGTTTTGCTTTTTCATTATTCATTCACCTCCACGCTAATTATTGTGTACCGAGGTGATGAATTTTATGCTCACTAATTTATTGTTTAAAGCAGGATTTATTTTCCTGTTAATTCTTTTACCTCTTCCCAAATTTTTAACATAGGAACAGGCATCGGCAATTGTTCGATTTGTTCTTGAGTGAACCAATTGCCCATCAATGTAGATTCACACTTCATATAATAGCTATTTACATGCCATGTTAAATGTGAAAACACGTGCTTAAACTTAAGCAGTTCATGCTTAGCTTGTACACTGATGGAATATTCCTTTATGAAGCTTTCTACTGAAACCTGACTAGTATCAAACATTGGGAATTGCCAAAGATTAGCTAATAACCCTTCTTCAGGACGTTGCTCCATAAAAAAACGTCCTTGTTCATCTTGACAGACCAGAATATCATAACTCAAATGCTTCATCTTTATTTTTTTCGATTTAACTGGCAGTTTTTCTGGTTCCCCTTCATTAAACGCTGTACAATACTCTCGCACAGGGCATAATAAACATTTTGGTGACGTAGGTGTACAAATAAGTGCCCCTAGTTCCATTAAGCCTTGGTTAAAGGAAGATGCATTAGTAGGATCAATAAGCTCCTCCACCGCAGCTTCAAAAATTTTTTTTGTTTTTGGTATGGCTATGTCCTCACTTATATTCAGCACTCTGCTTAATACGCGCATAACATTGCCATCTACTGCATGTTCGGGCTTGTTATAGGCAATACTTAAAATAGCACCAGCGGTATACGGTCCTACACCTTTTAATTTTGATATTTCATGGCGATTATCGGGGACCACGCCTCCGTAATTTTCTAAAACCTCACGTGCACCTGCCTGTAAATTACGCGCTCGTGAATAATAGCCAAGTCCTTCCCAATGCTTTAATAAATAATCTTGCGGAGCTTCCGCAAGCAAATCTAATGTTGGAAAACTTTCCATAAAACGATTGTAATAAGGAATAACTGTGTCGACACGTGTCTGCTGTAGCATCACTTCAGAAACCCAAATTTTATAGGGGTCTGTAGTATGTCTCCACGGTAAGTCGCGTTTCTCAGCGTTAAACCATTCGACCAAAGAATGTCGAAATTCTGTTACATATGGGTAATTCACAGTGACCTCCAAAGTTTTTACGATTTAATTTATGTTGAAAAGGGTATACAATTAATAAAGAATGAACATTCGTCCATAACTGACAATATTCGTCATTACCGAATGTCACCATACTAAAAATTGAATAAAGTTATTTATAAATGAAATAAAGATGTATGCAAATTGTACTCGATTTTACTGCATACTAGGAGTGGATATTTTTGGATTCAGGTACACATTTCGTTATGGGTATTGCCCTTGGCGGTCTTGCATTAGCCGACCCTATAGTAGCAAATCACTCGATGACCTTTACTGCCGTCATGGCAGGTACGATAATTGGCTCACAAGCTCCGGATGTTGATACTGTGCTAAAACTACGCAATAATGCTATCTATATTCGACATCATCGCGGAATTACACATTCACTACCAGCAGTAGCTATATGGCCGATCTTAATTACAGCTGTTATATCCCTTATTTTGCAAGACGTAAATGTGTTTCATTTATGGCTTTGGACATTTTTAGCTGTCGCTCTTCACGTCTTTGTCGATATTTTTAATGCGTACGGCACACAAGCAATCCGGCCATTCTCCAGAAAATGGGTTGCATTAGGTGTTATCAATACATTTGATCCAATTATTTTTTCCTTGCATTGTATGGGTATTGTATTATGGGCTTTTGGAGCCAATCCTGTTTGGACATTTAGCATCATGTATATCATTATCGTGATTTATTATATGTTACGATTCGCTGTTCAAAAAGCAGTAAAAAATGCAGTCCACAGTACGATACAAGATGAAGAATATGTTATCGTAGCACCAACTATGCGCTTCTTCCATTGGCGAATTGCTGCCAAGTCTAAAACACATTATTATGTTGGCAGGGCTTATGGCAGGACTGTTAATATTTATGATAAATTCGAAATTAAACCTTTACCTAACACTGCCCTTATTCATGCAGCCATGAAAGACCCTAACTTAGCTGCCTTCGTGTCGTTCTCCCCGATGTACCGATGGGAGATTTCTGAGCTAGAAAACGGCTTATTGGAGGTACGTTTAATCGACTTGCGTTATCGGAGTGACAATCGCTACCCCTTTGTGGCAGTAGCACATTTAAATGACGATAATGAAATCGTTACATCATACACGGGTTGGATTTTTACAGAAGATAAGCTTCAGAAAAAATTACAAATTGGTGCAAGTAATTAAGCAGTAAACCCTGACCAACATTGGTCAGGGTTTTATTATTGTATCATATCATCGCTAGCATCTAGGAGATGGGCATATTTTGGATTACGCCCTGCAAAAGCATGTAGTTTATCACCATAGCTTGTAATTAATTGGCGGACAAGATTTTCTGTATAATCTGCCCCACGATACTCATATCCTGCTTTGGCTGAAGTTGATTCAAAGTCGCTCCATAATAATTCAACCCAGACACGGGCACGTCCAACTGACATTTGTGGATTTTTTGCCAGCAATTCCGCTGTCAATTTTTCAATTTTCTCCTCCACTTATTTGCCCACCTTTACAGGAGACAGCATAGATACAGGTAATGCCTCTTGATATTTGTCACCGCCTAAACGATGTCCCCATGCAAAGCGTCCCTTTAAATAATCGACTTGGAAAAATTCATTATCTGAACGATCAATACGATACATTTCACCAGGAACAATTGTGTCTAAATCTACTAAATAAGCCGCTGCCATTAATGCTTTACGCTCATATACAGCAAATTCATTAATGATCCCAAGCTGCTCTGCCTTTCTTGCCTTTTCTTTTAAAAACGCAATTTCCTCACGCAGTTCATGCTCAGACATAGCAGCATAATTCTTTTCGTTCATTCTTCATTCTCCTTCTCTTCTATAAAACGGTCTATTACTTCTATAGGAAAACCCTTTTGATAGAGCGTCTGCTTCACCTTCATTTTTAGCTCATAACCAGTATACTTCGATACGTACTTTTTCCAAACCTTTTCGCCTTGTGCTTCGAGTAATGGTTGCCAGTTATCCTCATCTTGCTCAAGCTCTATTTGATTAAGCACCTCTTCTACAATCGGAAATGCGTAGCCTTTTCTTAACAAATAATCTTGAATTTTAGCCTTTACTTGTGCTGGCGTCTTTCTTTTTTCTGAACGTACAATTTTTTCCGCCAACTGTAAAGCCAATTTGATTTGTTCTTCCAAACTATATGTGGCAAGTACCTCATCTTGAAGGTTTTTATCAATTCCTTTTTTAATGAGATCTTGTCTAATAGCTCTTGGTCCTTTTTTCATTGTGGCCTTTTTTGTATCCAGTAAAGCTTTGGAATAGTTTTCATCATTTATAAAGCCATACGATTTTAATTTCTGAATCGCTTCTAAAGCTACCGCTTCACCAAATTCTAAAGTAAGCAGTTTTTTCTTCACCTCGTGCTCACTTCGCATTTGATAAGAAAGAAAGTTTAATCCTTTATTAAACGCCTTCCGTATTTCATCCTCATAGGCAATTTCCTGAATTTCAAATTCATCGAGAACCTTTCCCTTTGTTAAACCAAATTGAAGAAGAATAGCCTCGTCAACAGGAAATGCATATTCTTCATTTAAGTAGATATTATAACGTTCAGGATTGTTTTTTTGACGTGCAATTTTCGTAATCATACGCATAGCCAACACCTCACCTGTCCATTATAACATTTCTTTTTATGGTATCCGTTATTCGATGCTATTCATCCCCTTCTTCTAGGGGGTGCTTTAGATGTTCACCTACGTGTTAAATGATACAATTATTAGGAAGTGTAATTTTTGAAAAATGGGGTGATTCTTATGAAAATTGTGATTGCGGGTGGAACTGGTTTTGTGGGAAAAGCTTTTATCAAGCTAGCACAGGAAAACGGTCATAATATTTTTGTCTTAACTCGGAGTGCATCTTCCGAAAAAAATGGCATTCATTATGTACAATGGTTGCAGGATGAAATCCTACCAATAGAGGCATTAGAAGGAGCCGATGCCTTTGTAAATTTAGCGGGAGTTTCTTTAAACAATGGTCGATGGACAAACAAACAAAAGAAGGATATTTATTGGAGTCGGATGCATGCGACACTTGAAATCGTGCGCATAATGGAAAAGCTCACGAAAAAACCTAAAGTCCTTGTTAATGCAAGTGCCGTAGGTTTTTACCCCCATTCTTCAGAGATTATTTATGATGAAACATTTACTGATGTGGCGAACGATTTTTTAGGCACGACTGTTCATGATTGGGAACGCCATGCGAAACGAGCAGAACCATTAGGAATCCGAGTCGCCCTTGCACGCTTTGGGGTCATTTTAGGTAGAAAGAGCGGGGCATTACCACCAATGCTATTACCATATCAAATGCATGTTGGCGGAACAATCGGTTCTGGTAATCAATGGCTTTCGTGGGTACATATTGAAGATGTGGCACGTGCCTTATATTTCGCAATCCTCCATGAAAATATTCGTGGGCCTTTCAATGTAACCGCACCTCATGCGACGCGCATGAAAGAATTCGGGCAATCAATTGCAATGATCATGAACAGACGACATTGGCTGCCTGTTCCTAGTTTTGCCATACGTTTGGCGCTTGGAGAACAAAGTACTCTTGTTTTAGAGGGTCAACATGTACGACCAGCAGTGTTAGAAGAGCATCATTTCATATTTAAATATCCGCATTTAACAGAAGCACTTGAAGACTTATTAATTGCTCAGAATTAGTGGATAATTTATAGCTATTTTACGCATCCTAATGAAAAAGAAAGGATGCGTTTTTTATGTGGAAACAACATATTGTAGGTGCGGTGATCGCTACATTTATTATTGCCGCAGGTATTAGCATTAATCCATATTTTGCTGCAGGTTCTGATGAACATCATTGGGGCTTTAAACGTGCAAAAAATGGTGAACAGGCAGAAGCTGGTGCACAGCTTGATCAATTACTTGATAAATACGGGGCTATTTATAAAGGAAAGGCAGATAAAAAAATTGCTTACCTAACATTTGATAATGGCTATGAAAACGGCTTTACCGAAAGTATTTTGGATACATTGGAAAAAGAGGATGTACCTGCTACTTTCTTTTTGACTGGGCATTATTTAGACAGTGCCAGTGACCTAGTAAAACGGATGGTGAAGGATGGACATACTATTGGCAACCACTCGTATGGTCACCCTAATATGGCTCGACTTTCACCAGAGGGCATGCGTGCAGAATGGCGAAAATTTGATGGGAAATTACGTGAATTGACTGGCATAGACCGCACAACCTATGCTCGCCCACCAGAAGGAACCTTTAATGCAAAACTGCTAGAAGTAGGAAATGCGGAAGGATACCGTCATATATTTTGGTCTGTTGCCTTTAAGGATTGGATGAAAGATGAACGACGTGGTGCAGATTATGCCTACAATGCGCTCATGGAGCAATTGCATCCAGGTGCCGTTATTTTAATGCATACTGTTGCACAAGATAATGCCGAAGCTTTGCCAATGTTTATTGCAGAGGCCAAAAAGCAAGGCTATACCTTCTTATCACTTGATGATTTAGTATTAGAATATGAAGATTTCCCTGTTGCTTTGCAATCGTCTGCTCCTTCGTTATAATGGGGAGATGACATTATAAAGCAGGGACGTGGAACGTTTGACGCAGCAAACAACAATGACCGTGGGACAACAATTCCCACTAATAATAAAAAGACTTGGCATCAATGGAGAAGGTGTAGGTTTTTATAAAAGAAATGTAGTATTTGTCAAAGGAGCTATTCCTGGCGAAGAAATTACAGCTCAGGTTACGAAAACACAACGTAATTTTGCTGAAGCTGAGATTTTATCCATTCGTAAAGTCTCTAAGCACCGTCAGGAAGCACCTTGTCCAGTCTACAATGAATGTGGTGGCTGTCAGCTTCAACATATGACATATGAAAAACAGCTAGTGGAAAAACGTGATATTGTCATCCAAGCTTTAGAGCGTTATGCGAAACCTCTAGCTGAAACGGTGGAAGTACGAAAAACAATTGGAATGGATAATCCTTGGCATTATCGTAATAAAAGTCAATTCCAAGTACGCAAGGAAGGCAAGCGAGTCTATGCAGGCTTATTTGTTGAAGGCAGTAATAAGCTTCTAAATATTAACGATTGCCTTGTACAGCACCCTGTCACTTCTAAAGTTACTGTTGCAATACGTAAGATTTTACAAAAATTAAATATTACAATTTATGATGGACGAACACTGGATGGCTTAGTGCGTACAATCGTAGTACGTACAGGGATTCGTACAGGCGAAACACAAGTTGTACTTGTAACTACTCGTAAAGAAATTCCTCATTTAGCTGAACTAATTACACGGATTAAAAAAATCGATCCAAGCATTGTCTCCATTGCACAAAATATTAATCGTGATAAAACCTCTTTAATTTTTGGTGATGAGACAATCGTTCTTGACGGTAAAGAAACGATACATGAAGAGCTTGGGGAACTAGCCTTTGACTTATCGGCTCGTGCCTTCTTCCAGCTTAACCCTACTCAAACAGTTCATCTCTATAATGAAATTAAAAAAGCAGCTGCATTAACTGGTAAAGAATCAGTAGTGGATGCATATTGTGGAGTTGGGACTGTCGGACTTTGGCTAGCAGATCAAGCGCAAGAAGTTCGAGGGATGGATGTCATTCCCGAAAGCATTCAAGATGCCCGTAAAAATGCGCGCAACCATGGCTTCAAGCATACCAAATATGCTGTTGGTACTGCTGAAAGTGTCTTAGCAAAATGGCGCAAAGAAGGCTTTACACCAGATGTTATTACAGTAGATCCACCACGTACAGGTCTAGCATCCGAGTTTATCCAAACCGTGCTTAAGCTTAAACCAAAGCGTTTTGTTTATACATCCTGTAATCCATCTACATTAGCGAAGGATTTACAGCAACTTTCGAAGCTTTATCATGTCGAGTATATTCAACCTGTTGATATGTTCTCACAGACTGCACAGGTAGAATGTGTTGCAAAGCTGGTATTGAAATAAGTAATCATAAAAAGGACGTCTCAAAATAAATGGAGACGTCCTTTTTTTATGATGCACAGCACGAGCTGCCTGGTGGATGACGGATGGTCTAGAAAAGTCGATACCTCAACCATTACCCCAGGATTTAAAAGATTTTTAAAGGTTCAATTTTCAACTTTTATAGATAGATTTTTGAAGCGTAAACTTTATACTTTAACCTTTAACCTTTAAGCTTTTAGGTTATTTTCATTGTAAGTTTCATTTGTGTAAGGCATGTTTGATGTTTAAACTCACACACATGCCTTGAAGCGCGAGCGACTCTTCGTTTTCCGTTTTCGCAAGGCCATGCATATCCCTTTAAGCTTGGACTTCAATAAATGTAGTGGCGTTCGATTCAGATAAGACTGCATCGACCTCTGATTCGAACTCCTCGATCCGACGACTTAATGTCTCTATTTGCTGTTTGACATTTAGTGGATCAATGATTTCAAATTCATTTCTTTTCATAAATGTGTCCGTATGTAATTTTACTTCTTCCGGAGATTGTTTATCTTTATTGCCTAATATATTAATTAAATAGGTTTCCAGTTTAGCTGGTAAGGCATCATTTTCTTTGGCGACTGTATGAATAGCAGAACGATATTGATGTTGCATGACTTCTAGCAAATCCTTTTCATATTGAATAGATTGTTTCCGCTCAATGGCCTCCGCGACAGTCATTTCTTCCTTGCCAACGATTACCTTTGTACAGGCATTCGATTGTACAACTAAAGCTTTTATTTTATGTCTATAGCTAATTAAACCCATTACTTTATCGTAGGATGCTTGCATTTGTTTCTCATACTCAACTATTTCTATTCCATTTATTTTCTGATTACTTTTACGATTGGCTACTACAGCGCTAACCTCATTTGTTGCCCCTTCAATCCGTTGCTGTAGCATTTTTAATTCTGTTAAAGCGCGATGAATAGATAGTTTTTTCATTTCGGTCATGATAAAACCTCCTTCTTAAGCAAGTGTTCTTTCATTATATTTAAAAATAGCAGCAATGTCCAAAATATCCCTTTTTATTTTTATTGATTTCATAAGAATTTGTCTGTATAATTCTTTTTTAGGTGCCAAACCTATGTAACTTGGACGGAACATCCTTGTTACGCAAAAAACGCCATAACAGCACGGATTTGCTGGGCGTTTTTTTGTTTTTGAGCGGGAGATGAGCCCCGCTCTTTTTATTTTGCCATCGATGTCTGTTTACTTTTAAGACGTCCAAATAGGAGTAATATGAAAGCCACAACTAGCAACAGCATGGCTACAAGTAAAAGGAAGCTATAGTTTTTTACATATTCTAAATAAACTCCACCTAAGAACGGTCCTGTTAAACTACCTATACTTAGGGCAATCCCACAGAGTAAATTCCCAGTAGGCAGAAGCTCCTTTGGCGTTAAATCTGCCATAAATGTAATCCCCAAAGAGAACATCGAGCCAACTAGCGTACCCGTTAAGAAAAACGCTATAGCGACGGCCATTTGTGAATGTTCTAAAAAACTGGCAATTGTGAAAATAATAGCGCCGCCAAATGACCCTACCATCAAAATATTCCTTCTTCCTACTTTATCGCCCAGTGCACCTAATGGTACTTGAGTTAAAATACCGCCAAATGTAAAGACCGATAAAATAATTGGTATCATGCCTACCTCAAATCCTTTACGTAGTGCATATACGGGGAATAATGCATTTAATGAAGATTCGAGGAATCCGTATACAAAAGGCCCTAAAAAGGCAATCCAACCAAATAAAATAGCCATTTTGTAACGCTTCCACCCTCTTGCATGTAAGTCCCCTGTTAAACGCTCAGGTTTTTCATTTTGTAAGAAGAATACAAAAGACCACGCCATCAAACACATGATTGACGACACAATAAACGGTAAAGCTTCACCTATTTCAATCAACTTTACCATCAGGGGCCCAACGGCAAAACCTATACTAAAAGACAAGCCATAGATAGCCATCCCTTTTCCCAAGTTTTTATGATCAGCAGTACTAGTAATCCATGTTTGAGTGGCATAGTGCAAGGCATGATCCCCAACACCAATCAGTAAACGAAGCACAAACCAAAATGTGACGCTTTTCCATAAAGGAAATGCCAATAAGGAGATAAAAACAAGTGCGCCCCCCATTAAAATGATCGGTTTATAGCCCCATTTTCGTAATGGTTGCTCGATAAATGGTGAAATTAATAATGTCCCTATGTATAAGCCCGTTGCATTCAAGCCATTTAATGCTGAGGAAACGCCGTCACGTTCAAAAATTATAGAAATAAGCGGTAATAACATCCCTTGCGAAAAGCCCGATATGGATACAATTATTACTAATATGGTAAATCTTTTTTTGCTGTAGTCTGAGAAGTATGTCATCTTTTCCTCCAATCAATCTCCCAAAGAACAGCATACCAAAAAGCCTTAGCGCTCACCACATGTGATTTTACGCTAAGGCTTAACGAATACTTATAGTCATTTAATTGTATAAACACGAAATTCGGCTTTTGATTATTACCGAGTACTTGTTTAAACTCCCTCCTTTTCGAGTTAGAGTTTTAAAGATGTTTTTAATCAGCTCCTTTACTTTATCTTAAAACAACTTTAACATACAAACTCAATATTGTAAATATTCTGTCTACTTATTTTTAAAATTAATCGCTTAGTCCTAGGTATCTACCTAAACATTGAAATTTCAGCCTAAATCAGCTACGATGAAAGGGATGAAATGAGGTGTACGAATGTCCAAGCCAATCACTGATAAAAAACAGCAAGTAACCTATTTAAGAGAGCGTCTTGAAATGTTTTTAGAAGTATTAGATGCCCTAGATCCTGAAACAGCTGAATTAGATGATATTGATCGTTTAATTCAAATGATGGATGACCTAGAAGACAAAATGGAGCAATTTAATGCTCGTGAACAATAAAAATTAAAAAAACAAGCGAGCACAATGTATGCTCGCTTGTTTTTTTAATGACAGTCCCAATTGTAAAGAACATTGCTAAAGTCTTTATTTTTTAATTCTTCCTCAGTAATGAAGAAATTGCCAACTCCACAATCGCCCCATAGTATATCATCCCCCACACTATCTATTTGCAATAGCAAAATTGTAGAGTCTGTATAATCACCGTATGCACGTGGATCTTCTTGTGTAAAGAAAGGATAACCACCGATTTTAAGTCCATCCCCAGTTAAAGCATCATAAAAGGCATCTTCTAATGTTTCGTTATCTTCAATTGTCGTTAAGATATGACTGTAAATGTCATTAGCTCTGTAATCATCAATCGATAAGGGTTCAAAACCTGTTTTAAAGGATAATGTCATTTCACGCTCTACTGGAAAATACATTTCCTCATCTTCCTTTTCTACAAATGAAAAATCTTGAATAAGCTGCGCTTCATCATGTATAACGGTATCATGAAAAATGACACGAAAACCTTCTTGATTTTTTCCATTATCAAAGTCCATTCCTAATACATCGTCATAGCCATCAATATAAAACTGCACTATCCCCTTTTCTGGGAAATTCGGCAAATGCTTAGGCAATTCTGCAAAATTAACTTGGGCTAAAAGCTTTAGTGGTTGTCCACTTGCATTTTTAGGATATTCCATTGCTAGTGGGAAATAAGGGTCCCCGGCAAACTTACTCTGAAACAAGGTTGTTTTTCCAGCATCCGCATCAATAAGGACAACAGGCTTCATTGTTTCCTCTATTAGCGGTCTATATTGTTCAAATTCTTTCGGTAATTCAAGTAAAGTTTTAGCAGACATACAAATTCCTCCTAATTGTGGGTTATTATTATTTTAGAACAAACGTTCTGTAAAATCAACTCTCTATTAAATTACTAGTAAACTATGCGTAAATTTAGCCCTCATAGGTAAGGACTCTTTTTTTCATTAGTTGAAAAGAGTATAATGTTACGTGGAAATAATCAAATTTTCTATGGGGGGCAATACACGAATGAATCAACAAACTTTGGAGAAAAGTCTTTATGATTTAATTACTGAAACATCCACGAATTTACCTAAGGATGTACGTCGTGCGATTAAAAAAGCAAAAGAAGCGGAGAATGCTGGAACACGTGCGGCAATGAGCTTAGACACAATCTCAAATAATATTATTATGGCAGAAGATAATGTATCACCTATTTGTCAAGATACTGGTCTTCCAACTTTCAAAATTTATACACCTGTGGGCGTAAACCAATTAGAAATTAAAGCTGCGATTAAAAAAGCAATCAATGATACGACAGCTGATGCAAAACTACGTCCAAATGCAGTAGATTCATTAACTGGTGCCAATAGCGGTAATAACCTTGGCGATGGTTTACCAGTTATGAAGTTTGAACAATGGGAAAATGATTACATTACGATTAAATTAATTCTAAAAGGTGGAGGCTGTGAGAACAAAAATATTCAATACAGTCTTCCATGTGAAATAGATGGTCTTGGTCGTGCAGGTCGTGACTTAGATGGTATCCGTAAGTGTATTTTACACTCTGTATACCAAGCACAAGGTCAAGGCTGTTCAGCTGGTTTCATCGGTGTTGGTATTGGTGGAGATCGTTCTTCCGGCTACGATTTAGCAAAGGAACAATTATTCCGTCATGTTGAAGATACAAATCCAAATCCTGATCTTGCCAAATTAGAAGAGTATGTGGTGAAAACTTCTAATACATTTGGTATCGGTACAATGGGCTTCGGTGGCGAAGCAACATTACTAGGCTGTAAAATCGGGGTTATGCACCGCATTCCAGCTTCCTTCTATGTATCTGTAGCATATAACTGCTGGGCTTACCGTCGTATGGCTGTGGACATTGATCCTCAAACTGGTGAAATCATTAAATGGCACTACCAAGAAGGTGAAAAAATTACTTTCAAGGATGAAGTGGCAGCTACAACAGAAGACAACACAACAAATGTAGTAGAGCTTACTGCACCAATTACAGAAGAACAAATTCGTTCACTAAAAGTTGGAGATGTAGTTTCTATTACAGGACGTATGTATACTGGTCGTGACGCTATCCACCATCATTTAATGAGCCATGATGCACCAGTGGATCTAAATGGACAAGTTATTTATCACTGTGGTCCAGTTATGGCAAAAGATGAGGAAGGCAATTGGACAGTAAAAGCAGCTGGTCCAACTACTTCTATTCGTGAGGAGCCATATCAAGGTGATATCATGAAGAAATTCGGTATTCGTGCTGTCATCGGTAAAGGTGGTATGGGACCAAAAACATTAAAAGCTCTTAATGAACATGGTGGTGTTTACCTAAATGCTATCGGTGGAGCAGCTCAATATTACGCAGACTGCATTAAAGGTGTAGATGGTGTTGATTTAATGGAATTCGGTATTCCAGAAGCTATGTGGCACTTAAATGTTGAAAAATTCACAGCAGTTGTCACAATGGATTCACACGGTAACTCCTTACACGCAGATGTCGATAAATCATCTTTAGAAAAACTTGCATTGCACGCAGAAAGAGTTTTCTAATTCAATATAAGTAAGCAGTAGCCCTTCTGACTGCACACTTTGCTAAGGCACAGAATATTCCTAGTGAATAGACTGTGCCTTTTTCTGTTAATAAAAAATGCACCTTTTTTAACTCTCCTCTTTATTTCTATAAATTCCTTTGTTATAATAATTCTAAATAAAAGATATGGTAATTGAAATCCATTTTCAATTAAATATCACATTTAAGTGTTTATAGTTAGAGGTTTTGATATTGATTTTCATTATCAGGAGGGATTAGAATGGAATACTCTAATCGAGAAAATATAAATTTAATTGAGAAAATAAAGGAGCATGCAGAATTAATTGCTGCGTTAATCGCTGGTATATTCATCTTACTTGCATGGCGTTTAGATACAAGCGGACAAACAACCGCTTCTGT
Source organism: Lysinibacillus sp. A1 (assembly GCF_000801965.1). Taxonomy (NCBI): domain Bacteria; kingdom Bacillati; phylum Bacillota; class Bacilli; order Caryophanales; family Bacillaceae; genus Lysinibacillus; species Lysinibacillus sp. A1. The sequence goes on along the minus strand of NZ_JSZM01000023.1, from coordinate 96,547 downwards.
TCTTCTTTATGTCATTGCCTTTTGTGTAGGTGGATTTGCCAAAGCGAAAGAAGGTATTGAAGAAACAATAGAAGATAAGAAATTGAATGTTGAATTACTAATGGTATTAGCAGCTATCGGTTCCGCAGCCATCGGTTATTGGACAGAAGGTGCTATTCTTATTTTCATTTTTGCAGTAAGTGGTGCACTTGAAACTTATGCTATGAATAAAAGTCATCGTGAAATATCTGCATTGATGAATCTTCAGCCAGAAGAAGCCTGGTTAGTTCGAGGCAACTTTGAGCCAATGAAAGTATCCGTCTCTACCTTACAAATTGGTGACCATTTATTGATTAAACCTGGGGAGCGTATTCCAGCTGACGGTATTATTTTTAAAGGACAGTCTTCCATTGATGAATCAGCTATAAGCGGTGAACCATTACCCGTTTTAAAAAGTGAAGGTGATGAAATCTTTGCGGGTACCGTAAACTTAAATGGTGCGATTACGATGGAAATGACGAAGGCCAATTCAGAAACACTTTTTCAAAAAATTATCCAGCTTGTCCAAAGTGCTCAAAGTGAAAAATCTCCGTCTCAACAATTCATCGAAAAATTTGAGGGAACTTATGTGAAATTTGTTTTACTTGGTGTAGCCATCATGATGTTCCTTCCCCATTTCGTACTAGGTTGGGATTGGACAACAACTTTTTATCGTGCCATGGTTTTATTGGTTGTTGCATCTCCATGCGCACTTGTCGCAGCCATCATGCCCGCGACACTTGCAGCTATTTCAAATGGTGCCAAAAATGGTGTGCTATTTAAGGGTGGCTTACATTTAGAGCATCTCAGTGTTTTAGGAGCATTAGCAGTCGATAAGACGGGAACATTAACACAAGGTAAACCTGTCGTGACAGATTTTATTGTCCGCGATGGATTCGAACCTCAGATGGCTTTAGCTATTCTTGCAGGAATTGAAACACAGTCCAACCACCCTCTTGCTCAAGCCATTACTTCCTATGCAAAAGCGGAAGGAATTACTGCCTTACCACAAGCAACAATTGAGGATATCCCAGGATGGGGTATTAAAGGGATCGTTCACAACAAGGAATATCAAGTTGGTAAACCTGAATTTGTGAATGCTCAACATGCCAACGATTTTGCAAATGGCGCTGCGGCAAAACTTGCTGCACAGGGTAAAACGGTTATTTTCATCCGTGACCAAAATGGCATTGTCGCATTAACAGCTTTAAAGGATACTGTCCGTAACGAAGCGAAAAAAGCTGTGTCATTATTAAAAGAGCTTGGTATTGAAGTAGTCATGCTTACTGGCGATAACGAAAAAACAGCGAAAGTAATTGCAAAAGAAGCTGGTGTCACAGAGTATGTAGCAGAGTGTCTACCTGAAACGAAGGTAACAGAAATGAAACGTTTGCTGTCCCAACATCACTTTGTAGGAATGGTTGGTGATGGCATCAATGACGCGCCTGCATTGGCTACCGCAACTACTGGAATTGCGATGGGTGAAGGTACAGACGTTGCGTTAGAAACAGCTGATGTTGTATTAATGAAAAACGATCTATCTAAAATCGCTTATGCCGTTCGCCTATCTCGTAAAATGCAACGAATTGTCAAACAAAATATTATCTTTTCTATTGGGGTAATTATTTTGTTAATTGCCTCTAACTTTTTACAAGTGGTCGATTTACCTTTAGGTGTAATCGGGCATGAGGGTAGTACCATTCTCGTTATTTTGAATGGCTTACGCATGCTGAATAAAAATGTTTAATCACAAAAAATGCCTCGCTTCTCTCCTACGAGAAGCGAGGCCATTTTTTAATCTGGTCTTTTCCTTATCTATTAATTTCCTTTTGTAACGCCCTTTTCTGCATTGTAGCATTTAATACTCCACCAAAGATTAAAATAATTCCCGTAAAATATAACCAGAGCATTAAAATAATAACGCCACCAATACTACCATATGTAGCAGAATAATTCGCAAAGTTATTAATATAGAAAGAGAAAGCATATGTGACCACTAACCAGGCAAGTGTAGCAAACATCGCCCCTGGCCAAACACCCAATATTTTCAACCTTGGGCTTGTATTAGGCACGAACCAGTAGATGCCCATTAAAACAATAAAAATAAGTATCGGTGGTATTGACCATCTTAAATTATGCCAGACCGATTCAAATTGTTCCTCTATGCCGACGATTGAAAATAGGAAATGACCTATTTGCTGTCCAAATACTGGCAACAGAAGAGCGACTGCAATGACAATAACAAGAGCCACTGTAAAAACAAGAGATAGCCCTCTATCTAATATACCTGCTCTTCCTTCTGTATCGTATGCTTTATTCAAAGCTCGAATTAGCGCGTTAATACCTTTAGATGCCGACCATATCGTACCTAGTACCCCGATGGACAATAAACTACTATTACGGTTTGTTAAAATTTCATTCAACGTATTTTCAATGAGCTTATAAACTTCATCTGGCAATACATTTACTAAAAATGAATAAACCTGCGTTGTTTGCAAATTAAGATATGGTAGTAATGTCACAAGGAAGATAAGTAATGGGAAGAATGATAGTAAAAAGAAATAAGCGAGCTGTGCGGAAAGCGCTGAAATTTCTACTCGCTTTAACCGACCTATCAAATCTTGGACAAAGCCCTTGGATGTCATGACATCAATCGCTTCCCCCTCAGGAGAAACAAATGATTTGACGAATCCAAAGGCATTTTGCATTGTTGCCTTTTTCTTTTCCATACAACTCCTCCTAAAACTACAATTATTCTTTATGAGGTAAAGTAAAAGCTGACTTTGTATCATCAATCATACTTTGAATCGTAGTTGGCAATTCTTTAAATTCCTCTACCTTCTCTGCAATGGTGTTGACATTATCTGACACACTTTCACAAAGCACCTTCGCAGCCAGTACTTTCTCCTCCACTAGAACCTGTAATTCTTCACGATTTGTTGCATAGTACGTGACAGCTTCTTTCATTTTTTTAGTTGTATCGATTGTTTTTTCACGAGTAGTACGATCAAGCATACTTAATGCTGCACCAATTGCTGCTCCTGCTACGATTGATACTAATAATTTACTTTGACCCATATTAAAACCCCCTGCTTGTGTAATTGCATATTCCCTAATATTTCATAAATAAACTAGTCTACTGCCCTTATTCTACCCAATAACAGTCTATTTTTAAAGCAATGCTCAAATACGGAGTTGACATTTTTTTTATTCAATGAAATGATTATTGCGAAGAGTACGAAAGGTAGGGTAAAAAATGGATTTATCAGTCCCATCAAAGGAAAACGTTATTTATATGATTGATCAAATGAAGGATAAGCTTCGTATGGTAAATGTCGATGCAATGAAATCGGAAAATTTCAATGAAGCAAACTATGAAGACTTAACGTATTTATATGAAATGGTTATGAAAAGAGATTCCTTTAGCCCAAGCGAAATGCAAGCGATTGTGGCTGAATTGGGTTCTTTACGTAAATAAGCAAACAAAAAAGCTATGAGCATGAGACAAAGAGTCCGTGCTAATAGCTTTTTAATTTACTGTGTATTCTTCGCTTCCGAGCCATCCTCAGTCACTAGCGGTTGAATAAGTACTTCAACACGGCGGTTCTTCGCACGGCCTTCTGCTGTATCATTAGGTGCAATCGCTCGGTTTTCGCCGTAGCCTTTTGCACTAAAGTTCTCAGATTTTAATTGAGAATTACTGTCTAATAAAACCATATAAAAATTAGAGGCACGCATTAATGATAGCTCTAAATTCGAAGAGAAGTTAGGGCCCGCTGGAACATTATCCGTATGACCAGTAATAACAATATTACGTGGAGGATTGGATACTAATACACCCGCAAGCTCCTTCGCAATAGGAATATACTCTGGTTTAATCGTTGCTTGTCCAGGATCAAATAAAATACTATCACGAATTGTCACAAGTAAGCCTTCATCTGTCATTTCTGTAGCGAATTGACCTTCCATTTCATTGACAGCGATAAAATTATCGACACTATCTTTAATTTCAGCCAACTCCTGTTGATCCTTTAAGTAGGCTGAATTTTGTTGTGGTGTTTGGTCGCTATCCGCATTTGGACTAGGTACTGGTGAAGGCTGCTCTAAAAAGCTTGTTCCACCATCAAACACTTGACTAAAAACGGCTGACATTCTTTCTAGCTTTTCTTGGTCTACTGAACTTGAAGCAAATAGTATAATAAACACAGCTAGGAGCAATGTTAAGATATCGGCATATGGTACTAGCCAAGACTCATCTATATGCTCATCATGCTTTTTTTTCTTAGCTTTCTTTGCCAAGGCCACCCGCCCCGCTTTCACCAGAAATTTGACGACGTTCTTCCATCGTTAAGTATGATGATAGTTTTTGTTCAATTACACGTGGAGCCTCCCCTTCTAATACTGAAAGGATACCCTCAATCATCATTCTCTTTTGTTTCACTTCTAAAGCAGATTTACGTTTTAATTTATTCGCAAATGGGTGCCATAAAACATAACCAGTAAAGATACCGAGTAATGTAGCCATGAAAGCGGCTGAAATAGCGTGTCCAAGCTTTTCGATATCGTTCATATCAGCCAATGCGGCGATTAAACCTACTACTGCACCAAGAACCCCAAGAGTTGGTGCATATGTACCTGCTTGTGTAAAAATGGCAGAACCACTAGCATGACGTTCTTCCATCGCTTCTACTTCCTCTGTTAATACATCACGGATGTAGTCTGCATTTTGTCCATCAATCGCTAATGTAAGACCATTTTTCAAAAACGGATCTTCAATTTCTGATGCTTTACTTTCAAGAGCTAATAGCCCTTCACGACGAGCTAAGTCAGCCCATTGCGAAAACATCTTAATAATTTCAATATCATTTGCTAATTTAGTTTCTTTAAAAAGAATCTTAAATAGCTTTGGTACGCGCTTTAACTCTTGCATTGGAAAGGCAATTGTTACTGCGGAAATAGTACCAAAGATGATAATTAGGATAGCTGCTGGGTTATAAAAAGCTGTTAAACTTACACCCTTCATTACCATCCCTGTTAATAGCGCTATAAACGCAATTATTAACCCTATGACCGACGACTTATCCATTCTAGAACCTCCAAATCTACTATTACTCTTAATTTCGTCTGTTTTTCCATATTTTAAATATATAATGCTAGTATAAATGTATTTTAAATATTTTTCGATGTAATTAATGCTTTTTATTCACATTTCGACCATTTTTGATTATATTGAATTAAGAATATTACACTAAACTGTCTTATTTCGAAAGGGGATATGAGTTTGTTATTATCATTTAACACAAAATTACTAAAATATGCCGAATTAGCGGTAAAAGTAGGAGTAAATATCCAAAAAGGTCAATATCTTTATATAAGCTGTTCGACTGATAACTTAAAATTAGCTCAAATTATTACTAAAATCGCCTATGAAAATGGTGCAAAACAGGTATTTGTCGATTTGTCTGATGACGAACTTGTTCGTGCTCGCTATGAAGGAGCACCGAAAGACTCATTTGATTTCTTTCCACCGTGGAAAGTTCAAGAGCGCGAATGGCTGGCTGAAAATGGTGCAGCTTTCCTAAGCATTAGTTCACAAAACCCAGATTTACTGAAAGGCATTGAACGAGACAGAATTATGGCGTTCCAAAAAGCTTCTGGCCAAGCATTAGCGAACTATTATCAAATGTTACAATCTGATAAATTTAGTTGGTCAGTTATCGCCGCTCCATCCAAAGCGTGGGCAGCAAAGGTGTTTCCTGATTTACCAGATGATCAGCAAATGGATGCCCTATGGGAAGCAATTTTTGCGGCGACGCGTATTGATCTTGAACATTCAGTGGAGGCTTGGTTAGCTCATGATAAGGAGTTACACGACAAAGCCGAATATTTAAACAGCAAACAGTATAAGTCCCTTCACTATACGGCTCCAGGCACAGATTTAACAATCGAGCTACCTGCACATCACATTTGGACAGGCGGTAGCAGTGCCAACGTACAAGGTCAAACATTTATGGCGAATATGCCTACTGAAGAAATTTTTACTGCACCGTTAAAAACTGGTGTGGATGGATTCGTATCCAGCACTAAACCATTAAGCTATGGCGGTAATATTATTGATAATTTCACATTAACGTTTAAAGATGGCCGTATTATTGAAGTAAAAGCTGAGGAAGGTCAAGAAATTTTAGCTTCTCTTATTGAAACAGATGAGGGGGCGCATTATCTTGGTGAAATAGCATTAGTACCTCATCAATCCCCTATTTCACAATCAAATTTATTATTCTACAATACATTATTTGATGAAAATGCCTCTAATCATTTAGCCATTGGTAGTGCTTATGCATTTTGTATTGAAGGTGGTAAAGAAATGACTCCAGATGAGTTAGCCGCGCATGGCATTAACCAAAGTTTGACACATGTAGACTTTATGATTGGTTCCAATAAAATGAATATTGATGGCATTACCCATGATAATCGAAAAGACCCAATATTCCGTGATGGAAATTGGGCATTCTAAATAATCCATTCTTACTAATAGTATTCTAGGCTAGTATGTTATGGATGTCATAAATTATCCTTAGATTTTCCTAGTATCCTATTGTATAATTAGTTTAGGGTAATTAGTAGATCATTTAAGTAGAGAGGAGCTCTAAAAATGTTCATTACAACTGTTATTGGATTTTCAGCAGTTTTATTAATTTCAACTGGATTCTTCATCCACTACCTACAAGTTGGTTTAGATAGCAAGTCTTCAGTAACTGTAGATCCAAAGCCAAGCGAAAAATTTTAATGTAAAAAAACAGCTACTGTAAAGGTAGCTGTTTTTTTATAGTTTCAACATTTTTCATCTGCTAAAGTGTATGAAGTTTGCTTCTTTATTGTAAAAATTGTCTGAATAAAGTCTTTATTGTTTGCATAATGAAAGTTTTGCTCTAAAATATTTTTTGTAAGGAAGGGAGCAATTTTCATGACAATGTTACATGATATTTTAGAGTTTAACAAAGAGTTTGTACAAGAGAAAAAATATGAACCATTCATCACTACAAAATATCCTGATAAACGTATTGTTGTTTTATCTTGTATGGATACTCGTCTTGTAGAGCTTTTACCAAAAGCGATGAATCTCCGTAATGGCGATGTAAAAATTGTGAAAAGTGCCGGTGCATTAGTAAGCCATCCTTTCGGTGCTGTGATGCGTAGTTTATTAGTTGCTGTCTATGGACTACAAGCAGATGAAGTTTACGTAGTTGGACATTATGACTGTGGTATGAGCGCAGTTGATCCTGATGCTATGTTAAGTGAAATGGTTAAAAGAGGTATTAATCCAGAAACCATCAAAATGCTGGAGTATTCTGGTTTTGATTTAAAAGAATTTTTACGTGGTTTTGGTGATGTAGCGACAAGTGTTAAGAAAAGTGTCGACACGATTCGAAATCACCCATTAATGGTAAAAGACGTTCCTGTACATGGTTTAATTATTGACCCAAATACAGGTCATCTAGATTTAATTGAAAACGGTAACCATCAATAGTTATTCTAACTTGATTTATAGCAAATCAATAAACAAGTGCCTTTCCATCAAATAGCAAGGCACTTGTTTATTTATTCATCCTCTAAACGGGCATACATATAATGATCGACCCAATGACCATTTATATACAGAAGCTTTCTTAAAAGACCTTCCTGTTGAAAGCCTGCCTTCTCTAAGACACGCATAGAGGGATTATTTTGGGTAGATACATATGCCTCTACTCGATGTAGCCCAATTTGATCGAATGCAAACCGGACTACCATGTTCACTGCCTCAGTGACAATTCCCTTACCTACGTAAATTTCATCCATAGCATATCCCACAAATGCACTTGAATAGGGTAATCGTTTTACAGCATATAGTGCAATATGTCCTATTAGATTATTAGTACCATGCTCAAAAATACCAAAAGTAAATTCTCGCTTTGAATCCATTAAATATAAACTTTCTTGAATTTTTTTATATTGCGCGTCGATTGTATAGTATTCAGGTCTTTGTAAAGGCTCATATGTTGACCAAAAGTATTTATTGCGGCTTACGAGACCTGTTAAACTTCGTGCATCATTTTCTTGGAATGTGCGGATGTAGCATTTTTCCCCCTTTATTGTTACCACATTCCCACCCTTTTTTCTTAATAAATTCCAAATTTTAAGCACCATTTCTCCACACTAGCCTTCCAATCAATATCGATAAAAATTTATACTACCTTCTCAACCATCGGAAATGAAGGGGGTTACCCCTAGTTTTACCTTATTGTATGTAAAAAAAGATGCTGCTACAACTAAAACAGCTCATGTCTTCATGTCATAGCACCATCATTCACATTTTATTTTTTACTTCTTTTTCTCATGTAATAGGTCCAGGCTAGATGACTCAGCATCCTCTAAATGCGCCTTGTCTAATACATTAGTTAAATGAAGTCCACGTTTCAGTGCCTCTCGTTCAATATGTGCAAGCGTTTCTTGTAGCACCTGCACACGCGCATATTTTTTATCGTTTCCAGCTACTAAAACCCACGGTGCATTTTTCTTATCGGTCTTTTCAAACATTTCATTGGCAGCCTCCACATATTGCGGTGACTTTTCTCGATTACGCCAATCTTCATCTGTCAGCTTCCAAGATTTGTATGGATTTTGTTCTCGTTCCTTAAAACGTTTTAATTGCTCTTCATCTGAAACATGAAGCCAGAACTTAATAATTATGTAGTCTCCCGCAGTTAGAATCTTTTCAAAATTATTAATTTCCTCATAAGCACGAGACCATTCATCCTTCGTCGCGAATCCTTCAATTCGTTCTACTAATACACGACCATACCATGAACGATCGAAGACAGCGATTTGCCCGTGCTGAGGTAGCTTTCTCCAGAACCGCTGTAAATAGTTATAGCGTAATTCATGTGGCTGTGGAGCTGAAATTGGATGGACGACATAGCCACGTGGATCGACACGTTCAATTAAACGTTTTATCGCTCCTCCTTTACCAGCTGCATCCATACCTTCAAACACTAAAATTAAACCTATTTTATTTTTCAATAAAAATTGTTGGGCATTTAACATTTCATATTGGAGTACTTGTAATTTCTTTTTATACATCTTTTTATCTAGTTCAATAGATAGGTCTAAATTTTTTATGTTTTGCGTCATAAAGCTTCACTCCTTTAATCTGGATATATTCTTATTGTACTAAAGAAATAAATGGATGCCTATTGAGATGGTAAATTGTAGATAGTATTAGCAAAACAACACGATACATTGATGGACATTTCCGTTATAATAAATTGAGTGACGGTACTATACTTATTTGTCTTTTCCCTATACAATCTAACACGAAGGGAGAGGAAAGCATGCCTCGGTTTTTATTGATGACAATTTCTTATATTGTCTCACTCATCCTAACCTTTTCATCCTTTTTCATGAAACTTAACGGTCAATCATTTTTAGAAATTTCTAATCGTTTTTCGGTGGTATTTGCACCTGTTGATGGAAGTCATATAATTTGGATTGTCATTTATTTATTGATCGGTTATTGGTTAGTGATGAACATCAAAAAGACATCTATGAAACAGTCTGCGCTCTTTAGTTGCATAAATATTTTACAAGCATTAACGATATACGTATGGCATCATGAATTATTTATTGTTTCTCTCGGCATTACCTTACTCTTAGTCTTGTATTTATTTATGTTGTACAATACGTATCCACTTCATGACAAATCACTGTCGGGTCGTATTCCTTTCGCCATTTATTTTGCATGGATGACATTTATTTTTATCACAAATATTAGCTTTACGTTAACAGCTTATGGTTGGAACGGTTTTGGTCTAAGTACTCCTCTTTGGGCAGTTATTTTACTGACCTTAGGTGGAGCCATTGCGCTACTTATCCGCTTTCATCACTTTGATATCATGTATCCAAGTGTTTTTATATGGGCTTATATAGGAATCGCTTTACATAATGGTTTTGATGAGCTACTCGTAACAACTGCTGCGTTATTTCTATGTGGTGTACTCTTAGTTGGTATTTTATTCATTAAAAAAAATCCTGCCTACCAAAAATAATTTGGTGTGCAGGATTTTTTTGTAATCCTATTCTTCGTCTAATGAAGTAAGGATAATTGGTTTATCTTTTGTAACAATTACTGAATGTTCAATTTGAGCAACAAGAGACTTATCAGGTGTAATGAATGTCCAACCATCACCAGCTTCTACAATATGCTCTGCTTTTGCTGAGATAAATGGCTCGACTGCAAGAACCATACCTTCTTTCATAATCGTAGAGTCCCATGCATCATAATAATTTAAAATGTGATTGGGCTCATCATGTAAAGAACGACCTAAACCATGGCCTGTTAAATTCATAATCACTGTTAAGCCATTAGCATTCGCTTCGCGCTCTACAGCTTTACCGATTTGATTTAATTTAGAGCCAGCCTTTACCTTTGTCATAGCACGATCAAAAGCATCTTTGGCAACACGACATAGTTTTTCTTTGTCTTCATAGCCATCACCAACTACAAATGAAATACCCGTGTCCGCAAAGTAGCCATCTAAAGAGCCTGAAACATCGATATTGACGATATCTCCCTCCTGAATAACACGTTTTCCTGGGATACCATGTGCTACTTCCTCGTTGACACTAATACAAGTATATCCTGGGAAGTCATATTCTCCTTTTGGTCCTGAAATGGCACCTGCCTCAGCAAACATTCGACCAGCAATTTCATCTAGTTCAAGTGTTGTGACACCTGGTTTTGTAGCAGCCTTCATCGCTTCACGAATCTCTGCACAAATGCGTCCAATTTTTTTAAAAGCTTCAATTTCTTCTTGCGTTTTTACAATCATGTATAACGTCCCTTTCATCTAATATCTACTCTTTAATATAACATAACTTTTTACGCGTATAACGCTAAACGCTTTAAATATTGTATGCCTGCCTTCTTGGCAAAGTGCTAAAAGCGTTATTCTCTTACGACTACATAAAAAACCCCTTCACCAATATGAAGGGGGTGGCATTACGCTTTACGTTGCATTAGCTGTGGAGCCGCTGTGAATAATAACGCTCCCACAATGGCTGTTAATACTGTTGCGGGCAGCATATAGGTACCATTATAAATTATCGAGTAGATCCACGCATTTTGATCGCCGGCATACTCTGCAAAAAATACCGCGCCAGCAGTAGTGTGCGCTGCATATCGCAAGAAGCCTGCAAATACCGTACCTACAATAATATAAAACGCCATTTTTGTTTTGTTTATTTGACTTGCTGCTTCCAGTAAAGGTCTGCGTACAATGGCTGCTAACCCTACAACTGTGAAAGCAACACCGTAATCTAATAAACCTTGAAGCCAGTGTACTATATAAGCTCCAAACATGGTTTGCATCACACCTACAAGCAAGCCTGTTATTAGGCCAGCTACTAGACCCCAGCGAAATGCAATTAACATAATTGGTACCATGACAAGACTAACAGAGCCACCTTGTGCCCATACTTTAAAGGAGACCTGATCAAGCACAAGGCCAATCGCTGCAAATATTGCAATCTCCACTAGCATTAATAGTCTTTTTTTGTCCATACATATTCTCTCCTTTGTTCCGATGTAGGATACAAGAGCAGGAATAGAAATGCGCTGATTTGATTCTCTCTGACACCTTTTTATTCTTAAGAATGAAAAAACGATGTCAGGACAGAGCCTCACATCGTAAAAGTGTCGGTTTCTATCCACATCCCTACGCAAGTGTTAGCTTACAGGTTCAAAGAGTCAAGGCATTACGTGCCCAGTCTCAGCTGACATCATCAGCTCCCCTTGTGGTCGTTACATCTGAATTTAATTTGAACACTTTCATTGTACGCAAAGCAAGGAATGATTACAACCTCTTCCATACTTAATTTTGAAACTTTACTGTTTTCCATGCGTAAATATTAAAAAAGGAGGTACAACTATGGAGAACCAAAAAATTTTATCTGCCTTTAGTTATCTCAGTATTTTCTTTGCTCCTTTCATCGTACCATTAATTGTTTACTTCGTTACGAAAGATGCTGACATTAAAAGACATTCTATTCGCGCATTAGTGTCCCATCTAATTCCTTTTGTATTTGGGATCTTATTTTTCATTGTTTTTGTCTTTTCTACATTTAGTTTAGACCCTACTTCAAGTAATAGTACAGTCATGATCATTTGGTTCATTTCGTTCGCCATTTACGGAATTGTCTCGCTCGGAATTGTTATATGGAATATTATTCAAGCCGTTCGAGTTATCCGCTAATGTTTCATTTTTAAAATAAACAGGTAGAAGTAATTAAAAAGGAGCTGTGTTTTTGATGAAAGTATCAAAAGTAGTGAAAACCGCTGTTAAATTAGCGCCTATTGTTATACCAATCGTAAAAAAAGTAATGGCAGCAAAAAAAGGGACAACTTCTACAGTCAGTTCTCGAAAAAAATAAAAGGAGGGCGTATTTCCTTAAACCGGAAATACACCTTCCTTTATTTTATTTCAAAATGTGTTTGACTATGTCCATTCAATGTTTTTTCGACATGTAAAACGGCTGGCATCGCTGATTTTAATTCAGGTACATGAGAGATGACACCAATCATTCGTCCAGAATCTTGTAAATCAATTAATGTGTCTATTGCTTTATTTAATGATTCCTCGTCGAGCGAGCCAAAGCCCTCATCGATAAACATTGTTTCAATATGAATATTGCCTTGGAAGCTTTGAATAACATCTGCCATTCCTAGAGCAAGGCTTAATGATGCATTGAACTTTTCACCACCGGATAACGTTTTAACATCTCGTAATTGATCTGTGTAAGCATCATATACATCAAGCCCAAGTCCACTTTGCTTTGCATGCTTTTCAAGCCTGTCTGAACGTCTAAGCTCAAATTGACCATTAGACAAATGATAAAGACGAATATTAGCTGCCTCTGTAATTTGATCTAAATAATTAATTTGAATATATCGTTCAAAGGACAGTTTTTTCGAATTTTGCCCATTTAATAAGCCATACAGCTCCTTCACTCGACCTGCCTCACTCTCAAGTAAACGAAGCTCTCTCTCTGTTTCTTCTACTTTGTTGATGAAGCTTTGACATGATTTCGCAAATCCATCTATTTGTTGAAGTTGTTTAAAGGCATCCTCATAGGCGATTCGGAGATTTTCCACAGTTGCCTCCATCTGGGCTAAATCTTGCTCCTCTTTCCCTTGAAGATGTTTTTCTCCTTCTGAAATTTGAATTTGTAACGTATGAACATGTAACGTGTAATCATTGCATGCCTTCCGAAGTTCCTCTAATTGAGTGGCACTTCTTTTCGCAGTTGCATAGTCTCCGTAGTTCACAAAGCCTGCTTCCTGCATGCTTATTGAAAACTGCTCACGCTTGTCATTCATTTTGAGCTTTAATTCTTCAAAATTCTTTTTGGCGATTTCCACCGCTAGTTTTGCATTACTGGCAGCTTCCTTCGCGGCATGTAAATCTTGCTGGCTTTCCTGCCATAATTTTTGTAAATCCATTTTCTGTTTACTAACATCGGTAAGTGTTTGTTTTAATTGCTGTAAGGTTGGAATAGTTGTTGGCATTTGCTTATGCTGTTCTTCTACAATTGCCTGCAGTCTTGTCCAGCCTTTCATCTGTTCAGTTAAATATTCCTCAAGTTTGACTTGTTTATGTTGCAAATGCTCTATTGCTAAACGCTGTTCCTTCTGGTTAATCCTTGTTTGAGCTAACTGTTGATTGATAATCTTTAAGCTAGTAATCTCTTGTTCCATTTTTTCTAAGGAAGCTATTATTTGTGCTTGATCCTGTTGCTTCATCGCGTATGCTTCTAATTGTGTCAGTGCCTCTTGCTGAAGCTGTTGTGCGGATGTTAAAAATGCCTCTTTTTCCAAATATAAACGCTCATCTGAAGAAGCTTTTCTCCTTAACGTTTCCACCTGAGCAAGCTCAACAATTTCCAATTGCTCACTATGTGTTTGTTGATGAGTCGTACTCCCACAAACCGGACAAGGTTGCCCTTCTTTAAGCTCCTGAGCTAAAATGCTTGCTTGGCTTGTCAGCCAGCGTTGCTCTAATTGTAGAAGCTCCTGTCTACTGGCCTGATAATGAGCTTTAGTAGCGATAACATCCCGTTTCGCTATCTCTACCGTTTTTGTATATTTCTCCACCTGCATAAGCAAAGCTACTTGCTCCCGCAGTTTTGGTAGTTGCTCTAAATAACCTTCATATGGTTCCAATTGTTTTTCAAAGTACTCAATTGATTGTGAAAGCTCCTCTAATTGCACGCTTTCTTTATCGATTAGCGCCAGGTTATCCGCTGCCCCTTGTTTAGCCGTTTCAACATATTGCTCAGCAATTTGCAGTTGCTGTACATTGCTGTCATAAGCCTCGAACTTAGGAAGCAATGCTTGGAGCTGCATTTCCTGCTGCAAAAGCTTTTGACGTTCTGACTCTTTTGCCTCTTCCGCTTCATATTTTCCTTGGGCTCTTTGTAAAAGCTCCTTGGTTTGTAATTGACTACTGTTCGCTTGTTGATAGGCTTGTTCTTTTAAATTTTGTTCCGCTCGTAAATCCAAACATTGTTGCTCAAGTAGTAGTAAACGCTCCGCTTGTTCTGCTAAAGCTATCTCCCGTTCCTTTGCACGGTAGTTGTCTTGCTCATTTAATAGCAGTTCTAGTCGTTCTTGACGTTTGGACTGCTCCTCAAATTGTTCATTAAGCGTTTTAGCTAAACGGTAAAACTCCTGTTCTTTTTGATGATGATTATAGGCTTCCTCATACTGTCGCTGTTCATCTTCAAAACATTTTCTATAATAAGTAAGCTCCTCTTCCAGTGCTTGCTTTAGCTGAAACATATTTTCCGTATTATTAGCAATTTGTGTGAACAAAGGAGAGGAACGATGTGGAAGTGCACCAACAATTTGACCAAGTAAATGTTCTTTTAATTGCTTGGCATGTTCAAGATCACTTTCTGCCTCTTTTCGTTTCGCATCAAGCAGTTTTGTCATAACACCAAAGCGATCTGTTTTGAAGATTTTTCGTAATATGACCTCTTTGTTTGTAGAATCCGACGTTAATAATTTGCGGAATTCACCTTGAGGTAGCATCACAATTTGGCTAAATTGATCCTTTGTCAGACCAATAATATCCTGAATCTTTTTATCGACTTCCAGTGTTTGCTGCTTTTCAACAATGTTATAATCGAGCTTTCCCTCTTTTACTTCCGCTAACTCCACCTTTTTACCAGTAGCTGTTTTATTTTTTTCCTTTATATGCCCAGGCTGACGTAAAATCTGATAGATTCTTCCATGCATTTCAAAAATAAGTTCTACTGCTGTATATACATCATCATCAGCAAAGCCACTTCGCAGTAAAGCCGTATCCTGACGATCCTCACCACTGCCTGACCCATAAAGTGCATAACAAATCGCATCAAAAATCGTCGTTTTCCCTGCACCGGTTTTGCCAGAGATGGCGAACAAACGATGTTCCCCTAATTGTTCAAAATCAATTATTTCCGTATTTTTATAAGGACCGAACGCCGTAATCGTTAACTTTAATGGCTTCATTTTACTGTTTCTCGCTCCTTATCTAATAATTCCTGTAGCATTTCCGTAAACAGACGCTCGGTATCTTCATCTGGTTGAATTCCAATTATATCTGTAAAGAAAGAGCGGAATAGATCGATATCTTCTAGCTTTTCTGCTTCTACTACTTGAAGCTCACTTGGTTTCTCTTGTCGTAAAATCTTACGTTCAACATGCATGGCATGTGGAAAAACGGTACGAATACGTTCCATTGGCGAAGACACGGACGTAGCATCCGTCAATCGAACAAATACATAATCATCACTTGGTGGAAGCATTAATAAATCCTCCAACTGCCCTTCCACTACACGTAAATCTCGTCTTGGCATGAACTTCCTTTTAGTTACAGTACAATCCCCATGCTCATCTAGATCGACGATTAAAAAGCCTTTTTCATGTAGATGCTCAGACAATGAGTATTTTAATGGTGAACCAGCATAGCGAATTGTTTCATTTAAGACAAAATGTGCCTTATGTAAATGTCCGAGTGCTGTATAATGAAATGGTTTAAATAAAGCAGCATTCACACAATCTGAACCCCCAATAGAAAGCGGACGCTCTGAGTCACTAGTATTGGCTTCTTCCTCACCGTATTTGGTCACAAAGGCATGTCCAACAAATATATTGCGTTTATTTGTATCCATACCTGCTGTTATATGTTCAATAATTTTCTGCATCGCATCATGGTGAGAACGAATGGTCTCCTCTTCAAAAATACTGCGAATAGTGGCAGGCTCTGCAAATGGTACAAGATGAAAATGCACCTCTCCATATGGATCATTGATAATAATGGGTGCATGATCTTTCGTAAACTGCCCCTTAATATATAAACCACTATCACGCATCAAACGACTACCAAA
This sequence comes from Lysinibacillus sp. A1, assembly GCF_000801965.1. Taxonomy (NCBI): domain Bacteria; kingdom Bacillati; phylum Bacillota; class Bacilli; order Caryophanales; family Bacillaceae; genus Lysinibacillus; species Lysinibacillus sp. A1. The sequence goes on along the minus strand of NZ_JSZM01000023.1, from coordinate 80,059 downwards.
GTTTAATCTGCCTGCACTGTCATGATTCCCTGCAACGGCTAAAACAGGAATCCTCTTCTCTAAAACTATTTTTGCTAATATATCATTTAGTAAATTCACTGCCTCAATAGGGGGCATGGAACGATCGTATAGATCACCTGCTATAATAATTACATCTGGTTTTTCTTCATCGATAGCTTGTATAAATTGTTGTAAGATATATTGTTGATCCTCTGTCATATAGACGCCTTGAACGAGCTTTCCTAAATGCCAATCTGCTGTATGAAATATTTTCATTCCTGTACCTCCTGTCCTTTTATTATTTTATCATGGCTTGTAACGGATTGTTTTTTCCTTTGTTTGGGGAATTTAGTACACACAAAAAAAAGCATCCTCTAAGATGCCTTTACTCATCATTATTTATCTCTTTTCCAACTTCCCCATAAAAGCTGTATAGCCGTGAAATCCCTGAATAGAACGTATGTTTTCAACAGACTGGGAGGTTGTTACCTTTTGTTGTTTAGGCTGTGTGGAAGTTCGCTCTTTTAAAATTTCTTCAAATGACAGAGGATTGGGTTGCGGTAATTGTGATGAAGCAATATTTAAGGCATCACTACCACTATATGCCTTTAAAAATGCATTGGCCATTTGGCGATAGCCTTCCATATTTGGATGGACATCTGCATAGTTTGGTAAGTAGTTAGTGGCATTTAATCCAAAGCTGTCATACACATTTACATAAACAGCTCCGGCTAGCTCTGCCTGTTGCTGTAAAATCGTATTTAATTTCACAAGCTGTGCATTTGTTCCTTCTTTTTGAGTGAGATGAACAGCTGGATAGGCAAAATAATAGCCTATAACATATACCTGAGCCTTTGGCGCAAGTACTCCCAATTCATTTAAGATAGCTTCCATATTTTTTCTCACTATATTTAAGGCGTAATCTGCTTGGAGTTGAGAAAAAGTTAATGTTCCAGCCGTTGGATTTAGCCGGACAAGGCTTAATAAATCATTGGCACCTGCCGAAACAGTCACTAAAGTGGCATTGGCTAATAAATCTCTTGCTTCCTCAGTTTTAATCCTTTCTAAAACATTAGCTGTTGTAAAGCCAGGAAAAGCTAGTTCCTTTGTATAAAATTTTAATTGATCCATTGCCTGTAATCTCATAGCAATTAAATCACTATATCCAGCATCAATTTGTTGAAAAGGGGTTTGACCAGCAGCTAGGGAATCCCCAATCGCTACATAGCTTTCGGTTTGAGCAAAAGCAGATGAACCCCAGCATGTCATTACTAAAATAATCATCCCGATTAAACTACCTAAGTGCTTCATCTGCTCTCCCCCATTCTCGATTGGAACTAAGTTAGAAAGCCCAACTACCTTTGCGGAATATCGGCTCTACTGTTCCATCTGGTAAAATACCATCAATGTCCATTTCACCATTACCAATCATAAAGTCTTCATGTGTGACAGAAATATTTGCCCCTAATGCTTCTAGTTGACCGTTTTCTAAGTCTCTACCGCCCTCTAAGCAAGTCGGGTATGCTTCTCCAATTGCTAAATGGTTTGAAGCATTTTCATCGAACAATGTATTGAAGTATAAAATCTCTGATGCTGAAATGGGTGATTCATGCGGAACAAGTGCTACTTCACCTAAATAACTAGAACCTTCATCTACTTGAATAAGCTCTTGTAATAAATCTTGACCTACTTCAGCTTCCGCCTTCATAATCTTTCCTTCTTTAAATGTTAATTTAAAGCCATCAATGATATTGCCTTGATATACTAAAGGCTTTGAATTACTAACATAACCGTCTACACCTTGCTTCATTGGAAGTGTATATACTTCTTCTGTTGGCATATTGGCAATAAAAACATTGCCTTCAGGCGTTTTACTGCCGCCAGTTAGCCATTTATGCTGTGGAGCTAAAGCAATTGTTAAATCTGTTCCTGGTGCAGTATAGTGTAGCTTCGCATACTTTTTATTATTTAATAGTTCTGCACGAGATTCTAAATTCGTTACATGCTGATGCCAATTGTCAACTGCATTTCCTTCTCCGATATGAACTGTTTTAAAGATAGCGTCCCATAAAGCAGGCACTTGCTCATCGGCTGTCAATTGAGGGAATACCTTTGCCGCCCACTTTGACGAAGGAACTGCAATAATTGACCACGCAATTAAATCCTTCATAACCGCATTTCGATAGTTTTTCAATGCCGCTCCTGATACCTTTTGATGAGTAGCTAATCGATCCGCCGAAATTCCTGTTAATTTATCAGGATCTGCAGCATCAATCCATAGTAATGCCCCTTTACGTTCAATGACTTCATCACGCATTCGTACGACCCATTCAGGGAAACGGTTAAATTCTTCATCAGAGGCATGTTCAAAATAGGCACGATCCATTTCATCATCTGAAAAATTAACATGGACACGTCCAGCGCCAGCCTTATACGCCTCTTTAACGACCAAACGAGCAAAATCTAAAGCATCAACTGATGTGTTGACTAACAAATATTGACCTGGTTGAATGTTTACTCCAACTTTTACTGCAAGCTCTGCGTATGCCTGTAATTTTTCTTCAAATGTCATATTATTTCCCTCGCTTTTGTCCAATTGTTTTAGAATTACCTTCCATTAGCTTACCATCATGCCATATTTTCTGCACTGGCTTACCAGGAACTTCTCTTGTCCATTTTTTATAGGTTTTTTCGTCTTGATAAGATAGTAATGTTAATACTTCACCATCTGCACCTGCACGACCTGTACGACCCGAACGGTGTAAATACTGCTCAATTGTTCGTGGAACATCAACATGAATAACATGTGTTAAACCGGCAATATCTAAACCACGTGCAGCAATATCTGTCGCGATTAAAATACGTGCGTCCCCTTTGCGGAAAGCATCTAAAGCCTTTTTACGTTCTTCCTTTTTCATGTCAGAATGAAGTGTAACGATTGGAGCAGAGCGATACTGTAGCTTCGTTTCTTTCATTAATAATTGATCAATATTATTGACGAAAGCTAGTGCTCTCAGACCTTCTGTATGCGATAAACGGCGAAGGAACTCTGTTTTATCACGTTCTTCCACCTTCACAAACGAGTGGATTACTTTGCCAACCTTTAGCATATCCTCGGGCTTAATTTTAAAACGAACTGGCTCAAACATCATGCGACTTGCCACTAATTCAATTTCCTCTGTAATAGTAGCTGACACAACTACAACTTGTCGTCCGAAGGCAGAACCTTCAATAAAGGATTTAATGACAACACGATATTCACGACTTAGTAATTGATCACATTCATCTAAAACAACTGTTTCAATTTCCTTAAGCTTTAATTTACCTGCACGTGCTAATTCATTTAAACGACCAGGTGTTCCAACAACAATCGTTGGCTTTTTCTTTAATTTTTCAATTTGACGAGCGGAATTGGCCCCACCAATAAGCTGCTGAACCGTAATATCCGTACCTGCCGTCCACTCACGGATAACTTCTACAATTTGCATGGCTAGCTCTTGTGATGGAGCCACGATAAGACCTTGTGTTTGCTTTTTCGCCCCGTTTACTTTGTTCAGCAATGGTAAAACATACGCTAACGTTTTACCAGAACCAGTAGGTGATTCCGCTACGATATCCTTTCCTTCAAGCATCGCTGGTATCATTTCCTCTTGAATTTTCATAGTTGCTTCAAAGTTCCATTTTGCTTGTAATTCTTCTTTTAATAAATTGATTACTGACATGTTATTTCCCACCTTCTATCTGCTTGACACTAGTTTAACACACTCGGTAGCTTCCTACTTTATATGTACGCAAACCTTTGTCCAATCGTTTCACCAAATGAAACTTTCATCCATAAAAAATCTGCCTAACTTCACACATGGAAATGTAAGCCCGTCCACAATTTTTTGAAGACTTACAGCCTACCCATGTAAAGCAAGCAGATTCTTTCTATACATTCCTAATCGATTAGCTCATAACCACATGCTAAAATCGCACGCTCTGCTAAAACGATTAATGAATCGATATATATATTACTTAATTTTAAATCTCGATTGACAATAGATAGCTCCGTACAACCCAATACGAGACGATCACAGTTTAGAGCTAGCATGGCATCTTCAATAGGTTGCCAATCATCCTGTGTGACATTCTTACCAGCTTTAACATAATCGTAAATAATGGACATCACATGGGCTCTCATCTCATTATCTGGTACAACCGGTGTTATGCCATATTCTTCTAACGCATCTTGGTACATATGTGAAGTCAATGTACCTATTGTCGCTAAAATACCAACACGCTCTGCTCCCAGTTCAGATGCACGCTTTGCCGTTTCACGAATCATATGCAAAACAGGAATCGGGGAGCCTTCCTGAATCTCATCATAAAAAGTATGAGCCGTATTACACGGAATGGCAATCATATCAGCTCCTACAGAAGCCAACTTTTTTGCATCCTCAATTATAACAGGCACTGGGTTTTCTTTCGTATTATCTAAAATAAAAGCCGTACGGTCAGGAATATTTGTATCATTATCAATAATGGTATGTAAATGCTCCTGATCTTTTTGCGCCTTTGTACGTCTTACAATCATTTCACCAATAAACATCGTTGCTAGTGGACCAACTCCACCTATTATACCTAAAGTTTGTTTTTTCATGAGTTAGACAGACCTTTGTTATTAAAATATTTCTTATATTTGCGATAAAAATTTAAATTATCAACGGTTACATTCAACCAACGTTTGGCATTCATATCCTTATAATTAAAAATAGAATCTGTCGCCATTCCTTGTCGAATTAGACTTTTTGCTTCAATAATAAGTTGTTCATCTTGTACATATTTGAAAAGGACACCATTTGGTACGATTGTCCAAAGATGTTTATTTTGCACGTATGTTAGTGGCTGTTTACTTTCTCGAACATAATCGTCTGCAACATATTGCATAAGGTTATAGCCACTAGCGGTCACATAATAATTGGAAAGCTCATTATGTAATTCAATACTTAACAATTTATAGTGTCCATCACGCTCATCATATTTCATATCAAATGTAGCAAATCCATAGAATTGAATAGCTTCTAGAAATGACTTCACATTTTCCATTAAAGCCGGATTATAGGCTGTCATAATAGCCACATAACGACCAATACCCTCTGGTGAATGCTCTTCTAAAATCGGATTTCCCACAGCAAGAAGCTTCGCCTTCCCATCTTGTCCTACATAAGCATTCACAACACACATATTCGCATCTTCTCCAAGAATATACTGCTGAATCATAAGATCATCTCGATAGGCTGATTCCTTATAAATAGCATGTAATATGCTATCCTTTTCTTCCTTATCATGTGCAATATATACTTTTTTCTTTCCAGGAAAAATACATGTGGCATACTTTGTCATATTCATCGGTTTAATGACAATTGGATAGTCAAATGTCATTTCGTACTCTTCATAATCATTAACTGTGCATACATGCATAGCTGGGTATTGAAAACCAAATTGTGCACACAGCTCATACATACTTTCACGAGTTAGCAGCTGATGTGCAAGAGTAGTATCCACATAAGGAACTAAAAAATCCTCTGTTAATTCATCTTTATGTTCTACGATTTTTTTGACATAAAATTCATCACAGGCTAATAGCAGTAATTTTTTTTCTGGGAATTCCTGCGCTATTGCCTTTAGTGCCGTCACAAATCGTTCTTCTATATGAAGTCTCGGCACTTCACGGAAGGTCAGTAAATCACTTTGTTGAATTTTTTCCATATTCGTATGGTTTAATGCAAGTGGCTTCACACCATAGGCTTCGTAAAATGCTCTGGCCATGCCATAAGCATTCATTTCATCGCCTAGTAAAACCGGTAAAAAAGCGTGCTCAATGGCCATTCTACTCAACTCACTTTTTACTTTTTTATTAGTGTAACATACTTCCTAATAGCTAGTTTATTTATGTACAGCTACTGCCTGTTCACCTAATTCATGATAGCTTTTAAAGAACTGGTCCACATTATAAGTGACATAGCCTTTTAACGGGTCCATTACTACTACCTTATCGCCTAAATGCCCAGTTAACACAACAGCGTGTAAATTCATAAAAGCGTCCTGCGAAGTAGTCGCTCCTTTATAAATCCAACCTCTATCAGCATTTTTTTTAGGCTTCGATAAATCCAGCGTTACCCATGTCACGACAGGAATTCCCTCACGAACAAGCTGTAAAATATCTTCCTGTGAGGCATTTCTCATATCTGTCACACGTAAATCAGCTTGTTTATCTGCAATCGCTGCCTCCGCTGCCTTGACAATCGGAGCAGCAAATACATACATGCCATGAGCCTTATCACGAGGATTACCTGCAAAAGCTTCATTTGGATTTGGTCCAAAACGTTGATTGCCTACAATACGTATTTCTTGCTTTGGTAAATAGTTATCAGCCATTTCAAGCTTTGACACATTCATTCCATAGTAATTTAATACGGCTGTGAGTGAAGTTATTTCACAGCCATGTGGAAGCTCAGGATTTTGCATCACCACAGGAACATCTAGCTCTTGTTCGTCTCTTGTAAAATGGGTCTGCAATCTAAAATATGGTCTTGTTGTATCATACGTAAAATTTTCGATGGTTGTATAGCCATCATTTGCCGCACTATTTTCAAGGGTCGTTGCCGCAACAGCATATTCTCGTCCCTCTTTGAGTTTCGAAAATATAGCTTCTCCCTCTTCAGAACCAATAGCTTCTTCTACAACATTGCCAGTCTGTACATCTGTGACCGTGATATAAAGATTAGCAATTGGTGCACCACTATTAAATTCTACTGTTAATACTGTTAATTGATTTTTATTTTCCGCATCTTGCTGTGAAAATGGCTGACAGCTAGAAAGTAACATTATGATTAACATGCCGATAAGTAAAAGGCGTTTATACCCCGTCCACAAGACAAATTCCGCTCCTATTCTAAATCGAAGGGTCACCCCTTCTCCATTCTTTTAATTTAATTTGTCGTAGACTTTATTATACGATACTTTGAAAGAGGTTCCTATTTTATCTTGTTTCAGATAATTTTTTTTGCATGAAAACGAAGCTTCGAGAAAAGTTAACAGTTCATACTTTTTCTCAAATCTTACTTACTTGAGGTCGTAATGTATGCTTTAGAACTTTACCGGAAGCATTGCGTGGCAGTTCAGTTAAACATTCTATTTCATACGGTACTTTATATTTGGCAAGCTGTGATTGACAATAGGATAAAATGTTTTCCTCATCAAGTGACTTACCTTCCTTAAATACGACAAAGGCTTTGGGTACCTCTCCATATACTTCATGCGGTAATCCAACTACTGCTGCCTCTAAAATTTCAGGCAATTGATACAATACTTCTTCGACTTCAATAGGGTAAATATTTTCACCGCCTCGGATGATCATATCTTTTTTCCGATCAACAATATATAAATAGCCTTCCTCATCAAAACGTCCTAAATCTCCTGAATAAAGCCAACCATCTATAATCGTTCTAGCTGTTTCTTCAGGATTACGTAAATAGCCCTTCATCACCTGTGGTCCCCTTACGCATATCTCACCTACCTCACCAGCGGGAACTGGCTTACCTTCACTATCAACTACTCGAACCTCTGTCTGCCCTAATGGCTTCCCAACAGAGCCTATTTTCGTTAAGGCATCTGTATCTAATAAAGATGTGGCTGCAGGTGTATTTTCTGTTTGACCATATAAATTTTGTACGTTCACATTTGAAAACGCCTCTTTCACTTGTTTAACAAGCTCATAGGGCATTGGGGCAGCCCCGTAACATAATAAACGCAAATGGCTAAAGCTATGTTCCTTAAATCCTGGCGTATTTAATATGATCGTATACATAGATGGAACACCAAAGAAGATGGTTGCCTCTGTTATGGCAATCTGCGCTAATGTTTTGGTTGGTGAAAAGGCTTCTTCTATCACGACTGTCCCTCCTTGATAAAACATGGGCATAGCAAAAACATGAAGTCCTGCACAGTGAAATAATGGTGTACAAATAAACATCTTGTCCTTGTTAGACATTTTCATGGAAGATGACCAAATATCGGCTGTAGCCACAATATTTTCATGAGTTAGCATCACGCCTTTTGGTTTACCAGTTGTACCTGAAGTGTACATAACAACCGCAGTATCATGGGCCTCCAACTGTACTACAGCTCTTACTAAGTTAGTATTTTTAAAGATATGGTTCATAGCTTGAAATCCAATAACATGTTGGAATGAATAGGATATATCCTCTAGCGCTTCAGCTAATCTTTCATCATAAATGAGTCCCTTCGCTTGTGAATGATTAAAAATAAATTCAACCTCTGGAGCTGCTAATTTAGTATTAATAGGCATAGCTACGTAGCCGGCTAATTGCACACCTAAATAAGCAATTAAGAATACATCTGAATTGAGTGTATATAGCGCAATGACATCGTCTTTTTTATAATTTTGCTCCTGTAAATAAGCTGCAAATCTTTCGACACAATTGTAAAACTCACGATAACTTAGCTTTTTCCCATCATATACGGTCGCAATTTCCCTAGGCTGTTGCACAGCATACTTTTCAAGAATATCCGTCATGTACATCGTCATTATAAGCCCTCCAAAAATTTGTTTTTTACTGCTAGATAGAGTCATCATCAATGGCAAATTACTTGAATGCTGAAATTTCAGAAAATTATGATTTTATTTTATCAAGCATTGAATTCCTTGGCAATTTTCCATACATTCAAAATATGAAGGCAAACTAACGAAATATTCTTAGACGTTTTACTTTTCTAGCAATTTCTATTAGGTGTATGATATTTATACGATTATTTATAGGAAAGGCCGGGTTTGCATGCTATATGCACTTTTAGGAGATTTACATTCTAATATAGAAGATACGAAAGCTGTTCTCACTCATATTCAGCAGACAGCAAAGGAAGCAAAAATCATTGGATTAGGTGATTTATATGAATGCACGATTAGTAAGAAGAAAGCCCAAACGATGTCTGGGTTATCTTTACAAAGAGCAGCGATCGTTGAAAGTAAATTTGAGGAACTGTTAACCTTCCCCTCTATACGGGGCAATCAAGAAGAGCGTATTACACAGGTGACGGGCATTGAGCGCTTTAGGGCGTTACCGGAAACAATGGAGATTGATGGCGCCACACTTATGCATGGGCATCAATTTAAATGGAGTGTAAGCTGGCAGCCAACATTCCCACCCTTTCAAAAGCCATTGTTCTTCTTTGGTCATAGTCATGAATCAGGTCTTTATCACCAGCAGAAAAAATTACCGATTCGTATTCGCTACGGACAGCCCATTGTCTTACAAAATAAACAATACGGTGTAAATGTTGGCTCCGTTGTAGATCACCGTGAATGGTGTCTGTATGATAGTGATAAGCGCACCGTAACCTTTATGTGTGTACCTTCTGTTGATGAAGGAACAGTGTCTTAAACATAAAAAGAGCAAGCTAATCTGCTCTTAGCTTGCTTCCCGTTTTTAATGAATATATTGTTTTTTTCCGTCCAATAGAATTTCCTTTAACGCTTTCAGTTTGTCAATGACTACAAAGGATTCTTCCGAAATTTCCTTCAAGTATTTTTCTGCCTCATTTTTACGTCCTGCATTATATTCACGCACTGCTTTTTTAGCAATTTCATGGACATGAATAAACGACTGTTCTAATTCTACATACGCACGTTCATCACCTAAGAGCTTTTTGCCAGTGCCATAATACCATTCACCAAGACGTGATTCTTTTGGCGAGCCTACATCTTGCTCTGTCATCGTTTCAAAGCCTAGCAGTAAATTATAAATTTTCCAGCGCCATAATAAATGGTCGGTAATGGCTAATTCAATGATATCCTCTTGGCTAATAATAAAGTTTTTAGAAATCGTTGAAGAACGATATCCATCGATCATTTTACTTAATTTATATATAGCAGAGCCCATATCAAAAACAATGACTTTACTTTTTTGCATACTTTCTGTAATTGTATGGTTGCGTTCAGAAATAGTTGTAGCGGATTGAGCTTGTACCTTTGTTGTTGTAGCTATTTCCTCAAAGCGAGCCCCTTGCTGCTGTAAATTTTTATTTAACTCTGCAAGTGTTTGAGTGATATGTAGTGTATCTGTAACACCTTGATGTAAGTCTTGTGAAAATTGTGTCGTTAAAGAGCTAATGTTGTTAGTAATATGCAGTAGCTCCTGTATATCTGTATGTATGGATTTGACAGATGTACTTGTATCATCGGCAAGCTTCCGAACCTCTTCTGCGACGACAGCAAAGCCCTTTCCTGCTTCCCCCGCGCGGGCTGCTTCAATCGATGCATTTAAAGCTAATAAGTTCGTTTGATCTGCAATTCTTTGAATCAATTCCATCAGCTTCGCTACACTATTTACACGTTCAACGAGACGTTTAATATCCTCCTGCATGGATTTATGTCCTTCATCTGTTGTTTGTAAGATCGTTGATACTTGGTGTAACGAATCTAAATCCTGGTTTAATTTTTTTAAAGCAAGCTTTGTTTGCTCTGAAATATCGCCTACAGATGTAGCAATATCTTCAATGCTTTCATCTAGTTCATGCATCGATTGATCTGCTGCAATGATTTCCTGCTGTTGTATTTCTTGAAATTCGATGAGTTCCTTCACCGTATCCAATTGTGTGTTATACGTAATGATTTCACCTAATCCATTCACTACGGAACCAGCTTGTATTTCTATATAGGTTTCTAGAATAATTTGCTGATCGATTGTTACTAGGCTATCATACGACAATAGGACATCCAGCATCTTCTCTTGATCACGTGATAATTCTTTTACTATTAATGGAATAATCAACTGATTAATTAATGTATAGGCAGAAATCATCCAGTTCGGTAATACGCCTATTCGTGCATGTATATATGCTATTTTACGTCGCTTAAATACATAATCTAAATCTAATTCATCGTCAAACAGACTTATAAAGTGTGAATCGAATAACCCTTTTAAACGTTCCACAGTTGAATGTGTATGGATTACTTGATTAAATTCTGGTATTTCCAGCAAACGATCATAAAAATTATCAAGTATATGCTGTCGATTGTCTTCATAAATTTTACGTAAGAACCCAACAGATTCTCTCCTAATTCTTGATAGCGCTAAAAAGTCCAATTTTTCTTTAAAGCGCTCATTCGCCTCAATGTCAGAATTTTTGGCGGCTGAGAAATAATCATAATTTTGATTAATCTTCTTCCTTTTGAACACAATAACCACTCCCATTTGTCTAAAGTACATGCATGTAAAAACTACTAGTTAAAAACGAATAATCGAATTTCCTTCATTACCTTCATCTAATAAAACATATATATTTTACCAACAACAGAAAGACAAAAATAGATTCTCAAAAAATTCTTTACACTATCTTATTTACTTGTCCACTTTATTGACATTTTTCTTTGATAAACACTATTTTCACGCAGAAAAAGCGCTAAAACCATGATTGATCTTAGCGCCTTCTTCCTATAAAAACAGTTAGTTACTACTAGCACTCGCAATCGCAATTTTGTAAACTATCCAGTAACTTTTCCATAGCCTCTAGTTGCTCACAAAGCGTTTGAATCATGCATTTTAGAATTGGGATTAATTCTTGGCAAATACAAAATCTCAGCACATTTTGCGCTAATCGTATTCCTCCCTGATGATGGACAATCATTTCCCTTAAGTAGTTGATGTTAATACTATTGGAAACTGGTGGTGCACACATTGCATTAAACATAGCTTCCGTAATTTCTTTATAAGCACACATATACTCGTATAATTCATACTCTGAATTTTGTACAACACAGCATCTATTTTGTAGTGATTCAAGACTTTCAAGCATTTCTGTATGTGTTCGGATGATTTCTAATGCAAGATTTTGTACAGGAATATTTGTCGTGAAGCGTAAAACATTTTCTGACATTTGAATTGCTGCTATTTGATATGGGATGATTTGCTTTATAAAATTTTCTGAAATACTACAAGTAATGGTTACATAGGTCATGCCCTGCATCATCTTTTTGAGGATGCGTTGATATTCCTCTAAATATATCTGTGTGACATTACTAAGTTCAATAGGTCTAGCCATTAGACACACTCCTTTCAGAGTAATGTATGCCCGCTAGGTTGTTGTGCGATGGACAATTGTACCAATTGCGTAATTTTTACAGGAACGTCATGATAGGTATAAGTTATACGGACTCTTCTTTATATGTATCTAAGCACGCTTGACAAATACATGTATTCGTCATGGTCATATTTAACAATTGCTCTGGAAAGTTCTGTGTCATACACCAACATTCTTTTTCCCCTTTGACGACTCCACAATGATTTTCTTTGCCACATCTTGGGCATCTCTTTTCCGACATAGTCTGGACCTCTCTTTCTTTTCTCATCATTGTAAAGGAAAAAAGGAAGAGCACTCAAGACCCTACTCCTCCCCAGTCACTATTGATGCTTGTGAATTTCTTGTTTTACTTCATCTATATTGGTGTCACTATATATAGCCGTCCCATGTCCACCTTGTTTAGCCAATAATGCTTTTACCTCATTGTAGGATAAACCTGCCTCGGCATTTTTCTGCTTCACTTCATGAATATCTGTGCCCGAAACTGTGAATGGAGCTTCTCCACTTTCTCTATTCATTGTTTGCTACCTCCTATAATTCATCCGGCTGTAATTCAATCAATTCATCGCCTTCTCTTCCCACTCTCTTATTGAGTTCCTTAATAGGGATGGCATCAACAGTTTGCATATCCTCATGCAAATCGAAAAGACTAATTGTATCTGAATCAACCATGTCAGGTTTGTCTTTACTACTTAAATTCATAAATATTTTCTTTTCATGTGGTATTTGTTCTTTGTCCATCATGCCACACTCCTTTCTTCTTTAATGTGTGTAATGATGAACAGATTATGTGTCTTTCCTTTTAGCACTTTTATCGATGCGATGGTATTCAGAAATTTGAATGACACGCACATGCCTAGTATGCAATTCATGATAAATGCCCCTGCTATCTGTAAAGGAGATATATTGATCTCGTTCACCCTTTACCAATTTCTCTGCTTCTTGCTGCGACTCGATAAAGATAAACCTTCTGACATAATGTATTTCATCAAAAAAATACGTAATTTTAAATTCTCTCATGATATATGCTCCTTAACAATACGGTGTTACTGCTTATTCTATCCAAAGTCCTGAACAATCCATAACATCATTCATAAGTAGCATATAGTATAATCATAACCTGTATAAAGGAGAGATGGACGTTGATTCATACCGTTAAACCCGGCGAAACGTTAACTCAAATTTCCCGCGATTATCGTACATCATTGTCTTCCATTATTGAGGCAAATCCAGGCATTCAACCAGACACTCTTTACGTCGGTCAACAAATTATAATACCTGGCTTTCCTGATCCTGAGACAATCCCATACCGTATAGAAATTTCTACAGAAAATCGTTGGCTACGTCTCTACAGAAATAATACTCTTCAAAAGCAATATGCAATAGCAGTTGGACGTATGCTACACGAAACACCTGTTGGTAGTTTTATTATTATTAACAAAGATCCAAATCCTGGCGGCCCCTTTGGAACTATGTGGATGAGCTTATCAAAGGAACACTACGGGATTCATGGCACGAATGACCCTAGCTCCATTGGGCATGCTGTTTCTCATGGTTGTATCCGAATGCAAAATCAAGATGTTGAAGAATTAGCTAGTATTGTTCCTATTGGGACTGAAGTAGTGATTCATCCATAATAATAAGGCTATCCATTGTGATAGCCTCCTCGCCTTCTTCTATTCTTCTCCTCTTGACTGTGCAAGCTTCATTAAATAGTATTGCTCTTCACGCCACATATGATCCGCCATAGGTGCAGTAAATGTACCTAAAACCTCTGCACTCAATTCCATCTCTTCTAACTCTTTTAAAAATGTTTTGAATAATGTCATTTCCAACTCAACATCCTTATTAAACCGGCTTAAAGCAGGAAAGGAATGCATATTCGTTCGTAAATAACCTGTTAATTCTACTGCCTTTAAATAAAATTGTTCAAAGTGTTTGGCAAACTCATTACTCTTTTGCTTCAATCTTTTTTCGACACCATCTAAATCATCCTGAATAATACCTGCATGTCCTGAAGCATCTAATAGCCAAATTAAATGATGATGAAGCTCATGAAATATTGGTGGTACTTCGCCTTTTTTTAAATAATTGAGCACATTTTGATATTCTTCAAGTTCATTAACCATATGATTGACAAATGTTGGTGTTAAATGAATCCCAATATCTCCTGACAATTGATGTCTCAGTAGATGAAGTTTAAATTGTTTAAACTGCTCGACATTGTCATCAACAGTTATGGAGAAAGAGACTGCATTGGTACCATCGATGGATGACACATAGGTAAGCAACCGAGAGAATTGTTGGATAAAACTATTTGCCCTTTGAATGTCATCCTGTTCAGATGGATATAATGCGTCATGAATAAATTGTGCATGATTTTGCATGATTTCTAGCCAAAAACTATGCTCAAAAATTGCATGTTGCACAAAATTAGACATGGTTAAACCTCCTTTGTTTTTCTTCACTATGAAAGAAGCTTGACGCGATCGTGCCAAGTTTTTGTCCCCTCTATTCTATTCCTCGTGAAATACAAATAGTATTTAATATTCTACAGTTGTTCATGATCGTTTTCGTATAGGATGAAACACTAAAAGCTATACTACCAATGGCTAAAGTAATTATTAGATGAAGTTACAACTTTAGGAGGGAGTATTTTGTCCACAAAGAAACAGTTATTATCCATTTTTGCCTTAGGTGGCATTAATGAAATTGGCAAGAATATGTATGTAGTTCAATATGCAGATGATATGATTCTTATTGATTGCGGAGCAAAATTTCCAGATGAAACCTTGCTCGGTATTGATTTGATCATCCCTGATATCACCTATTTGCTTGAAAATAAAGAAAAAGTTAAAGCTTTAATTGTGACGCATGGACATGAAGATCACATTGGGGGCATTCCATATCTCTTAAAAAAATTAAACGTTCCTGTTTATGCTACCCGCTTCACTTTAGGGCTGATCGAATTAAAATTAAAAGAACATAAGCTGCTCAGAGAAACCGACTTAATTGAAATTCATGCTGACTCAGCACTCCATTTGGGAGAAATTGATGTAAGTTTCTTTAGAACTAACCATAGCATACCTGATTGCTTAGGAATCGTCCTTGCCACTCCTGAAGGAAATGTAGTGCATACTGGAGATTTCAAATTCGACTTAACACCTGTGAATAACCAATTCGCAGACATTCATAAAATGGCGGAAATCGGATCAAAAGGAGTGCTCGTTCTAATATCAGAAAGTACAAATGCCGAACGGCCAGGCTTAACGCCCTCTGAGCAACTTGTTGGTCATCATATTGAGGAGGCCTTTTTCCATGCTGAGCGTAAAATTATCATCTCAACCTTTGCCTCAAATGTTAATCGTATTCAACAAATTGTGCATGCAACCATTGCCGCTAATCGAAAGCTAGCTTTATTAGGTCGTAGCATGGTAAATGTTGTAGATGTCGCTATTGAACGAGGGTATTTATTTGTTCCGGATGATCTGTTAATAGATGCACGTGAAGTTAAATATCTTCCCCCAGAGGAGGTAGTCGTTCTATGTACAGGCAGTCAAGGTGAGCCGTTAGCAGCACTTGCTCGTTTAGCAAATGGTAACCATCGGGAAGTAAAGGTTTTACCTGATGATATGGTTATTCTCGCAGCGTCTCCTATTCCAGGCAATGAAAAAGGAGTTTCTCGCATTGTTGATCATTTATTTCAGCTTGGCGCAAAAGTCATATATGGTTCCTCCACTCATACGGGAATGCATGTTTCAGGACATGGCTATCAAGAAGATTTAAAACTTATGCTGACGTTTATGAAACCGCAATTTTTTATTCCTATTCATGGCGAATTCCGTATGTTGCATCAGCACCGTTTATTAGCTGAATCTGTTGGTGTTCAAAAAGGCCATACGTTTATTATGAAAAACGGAGATGTCGTGGATATTGAAAATGAGACAGCGAGACAAACACGCAAAGTTCCATCTGGGGATACGTATGTGGATGGAATCGGCATAGGAGAAGTAGAAGGTATTGTCCTGCGTGATCGCAAGCAGCTTTCTGAGGATGGAATGTTGGTTATAGTCTTAACCCTTAGCAAAGCAGACGGTGCTATTATTTCAGAGCCTGATACTATTTCCCGTGGCTTTGTGTTTGCAAAGGATTTCGAGGAGCTATTAAATAAAGTAAATGTGCTGACCAAAGAAATAATCATCGAGTTACAGCAAGAAAGTAGACAAATACATGTCTTAAGACGAGAAATAAAAAAAGCTGTAGGTCAGTATTTATTTACACAAACAAAACGGAAACCTATGATTTTACCCATCATTATTGAAATATAATTAGTCGGTGCAAGGATTAACAAATCCACTATGCACCGACTGCTTTATATTAATGGCTATATAACTTCTGACACGCATGATATTCTGGAAAATCATGCAAATAATCACCATTAAAAATATGATTTAGCATAGCTATATAAAGATAATGCAACTGCTCAAATCCTTGATATAAGCTGTTAGAATGATGCTTCGCTTGTCTAGAAGTATCATCAAAATGCTTTGGTAGATTCTTAACTGCAGTAACTAAATATTCCTTATTCGCTAATAATTGTTGAGCAGCATTTAATACTTGAACTACTTGATGCTGAATGACTATAGAAGGTAACTCAATCATTAAACGATAATCATCACATTTTTTATTATTGTGTTGATGCCATTTAATAAAATGAAATAAATAGTCACTGCTTAGTATCGATTCATTCGGTATGATTGCAATGATTTCATGGCTAATACATACATCTGTTTTACATTGATATATACTCGTGTCCTTTAAATTCGTTTTATTTAGAAGGATACTTTGAGTCGGTACCAATGAAAAAGAATATTGTTCTTTCAATGTACTATCAACCTTTGGCAAACAACTAGTATCATCTTCAAGGGATAATTTATTTAGCGCTTCTTCGGTTATATAAGGAATACCTTCCCTAGTAAAGCATTTTTCACTCATGAACATTTTACCCATTTTAATTTTTGCTACCTCTTCTAACAAATACTTCACCTTGCTTTCATCCTCCAATCTTATGTTCTACTTTGTAAACTACTCTATAAACATTCACTTTCGATCTACTTCTAAAAGCTTCGATTAGGCCATTTGACTAAGGAAAGTGGCTACTCTAAAATTGTACCATTTTAATGTAACTTTTTCTCTATTATACCACTATAATAGTATAGTCATTTCCACTATTTTTCACTAGCTTTTAACATAGAGGTGAATCATATGTCAGATTTTTTAAAGCTAGTAGGTGAACAACTCCGTATTATTAGATTATCGAAGGGGCTAAGCCAGGAAGAAGTGGCCGAAAGAACAGGGAAATTGGGTTTCAGTAAAGGGAGAGTTTCCAATATTGAACACGGACAATCTAATATAACTTTGAGTACATTAGAAATACTTATGAAGGCACTAGATATCCCTCCTGAGGAGCTTTTTAATTTTCAAAAATTATCTGGCGTTACTGATATTGAGGAAAAGAACCTCATGCTAGACATTCATCGATCATTATTAAGAGAACGCAATTTAGACGAGGTTAAATATGTAGTTCGTATTACAAAGGATTTTTTAGATACGATTGATTCACAGTCAAAGAAAAACAGCCCCAATGGTCAATGACATTGGAGCTGTTTCTTCACCTATATAAATAATTACATACCAAACTTTTGACGATAGCCACATTTTCTACAAAGCTCTTCAACAGCCTCTCTTCTTGAAAAGCCATCGATTATATTATTGGCACGTTCCCCATCCACTATTTCTGAGAACGATTTTTCATGAACATTACCTAAATTAATGACCCCTTCACCATCTAAGCAGCAAGGTACAACGGTACCATCTACAAGAATCGCAGCCTGACTACGAAGAGCGTGACAAAAGCCTTTGCCTTCATCTTCTGGCTCCAGTAAGCTTGGCCATCTAAATTCATGATCCTGATTCAAATAAATATTCGAGCCGATTTTCACACCCTTACCAGGCTCTACTTTTTCCTCAATGCGATAATCAAGATTATACTCATTTTCTAGTATTTCTAATGTTTCGCGGTTGCGACGTGCTGCAACATCCGAAACGTGATCTTGTTGTAAATTCCATAAGCGGTAGGAAATAATCGTTTTGTATTCTCTAGACTCCCGTACAAAATCTAAAATATCGCCTAAATATTTTTCCCTGTTTTCCGAACCTTCGTGTCCATCAAAGCTATGTAGAGAAAAGTTTATTTGACGTAATGCTGGTTTCCCTAATATTTTTTCACGGTTTTTCTTAATTAACGTACCATTCGTTGTAATATTTACCTTAAACCCTTTCTCATGAGCCGCATCTAACAGCTGATCAATCCGTGGATGTAAAAGAGGCTCTCCCTTTACATGCAAATAAATATATTTTGTATGTGGTCGGATTTCGTCCAATATTTTATTAAATTGCTCTACCTTTATGAGTCCCTTTGCACGTTCAGTAGGTGGACAAAAACTACATGCTAAATTACAAACACTCGTTATTTCTATATAAACCTTTTTAAATGTTTTCAACTTTCCTTCACCGTTCCAGTTCCCTAGATATTCAAATCCCATTCATTTTAACAAATTTATAGGATAGATAGCAAAAAACGAGTGCTTCTCTTTAGTGAATATGGCTACACGTACAAATGGACTTTAAAAACTGTAATATCTTATTAGTATGAGTATGAATAGTCGAAAGGAGGACAAACGATGCAAAGTTTCAATTCTAGAAAATTTAATGAACCTGAGGAACCTGAAAACGATTCTACTGAAAAACATGCTAGAAACCATATTACATTCAATTTTACATTTAATATAGGAAATACAGACTTCCATTTTGAGCAACGTGCTGAAGGTGGAGGACAAATCAATGAGGATGTGGGGACAAATGCCAATCAAGGTGGGCAAAATGCTAGTCATGGCAGTCACACACGTAATGTAAATTCTCAGTTTGCAGATGGTAATCGCCGTAGCGGTATAGCCGGGAGTGATAACAACGAGGCTGGTGAACAGCAAGGTATAAAGGTAGGAGACAGCTTAGTCACTGATAGCGATATTCACTCCTCCTCTAATCATAGTGAAAGCCATGAAGAGGACAATGATTTATTAACGGAAGAATAGAAATAAAAACTTCTATCTGTTCATTGTCACACTCAACAGATAGAAGTTTTTTGTTAAACATTTCGTTTATAGTTTTTAGTACCATCATAGGAATACAACATCGGTTTACTATCCACATATGTCTCTAAATGCACGGGACGACCCCACAGCTGATATATATACGGTAGTACATTTTCTAAATAGTGAGGATCTAGCTCCATGCCTTCATAGCCATGCATTAAATAGAGCTCCCCATTCCGTAAATAATCACCATTTTTCACTAAAATATATGGGAATCCACCGTTGACCCGCATTGAAACAAGCTGGTCTCGAACCATCTCATGATCTTTGTCGGTAATCCGATATTCATTCCCTTTCTTTTGAAATAAATATAAATCCTCACGCTTCGCTAAGTCTTTTGATAAATAATTACGAATAAAGGAAATATCTGACTCAATCTCTCTTACTTCAAATATTTTTTCCCGTCCTGTGTTCGGCTGTACACCTAACCGCTTCATCTCATCAGTCGGGTTGTTATAGCGATTTTCTATATCCTCAAAAATTTTAATGCCAAGGTAATATGGATTAATGGATGTTTTAGAGGGCTGCACAACTCCTGCATTTAACTTGGCATATTCGATGGTTTCTGGGGTTGTTAGGTTCAACTCCCGCATAATTCGTTGATGCCAAAAAGATGCCCAACCCTCATTCATTATTTTCGTTTCTAATTGTGGCCAAAAATAGAGCATCTCTTCACGCATCATTGTTAATATATCTCGTTGCCAATCTTCCAGCTCGCGGCTATGTTCCTCTAGAAATAATAAAAGATCCTTTTCTGGTTTTGGTGGAAACTGCTTTAATCTTCGTCTAATTGGTTTATACACTTTATCTTTTTCTTCTAAGCTCCATAAATCATCATATGGCGATTTTATTGGTGCCTTTTCTTCCTCTTGCTCATCTTCCTCACTCCAAGATAGCTTCGGTCTCAAAATAGATGGATCAATATGTTCCTGAATCGCTAAAACGGCATCTAAAAACTGCTCAACCTCATCCTTACCATATTCTCTTTCATAGCCGGCAATTCGTTCAGCCGTAGCTGTCATGCTCTCTACCATATCTCTTCTTGTGTTGGAAAAACGTACATTATTTTTAAAGAAGTCACAGTGTGCTAAAACATGGGCGATAATCAATTTATTTTGCGTTAACGTATTCGTATCAAGTAAAAATGCATAGCATGGGTTAGAATTTATGACGAGCTCATAAATTTGACTAAGCCCTAAATCATATTGAAGCTTCATTTTATGAAATTGCTTACCAAAGCTCCAATGGGAAAAACGAGTAGGCATTCCATAGGCGCCGAATGTATAAATAATATCTGCTGGACAAATTTCATAGCGCATTGGATAAAAATCTAAGCCAAAGCCTGAGGCAATTTCGGTAATTTCATCTATTGCTCGCTGAAGCTCTTTTGTGTCCATTTTACGCCCCCTCCCTTGAACGTTGATACTAATATAACTTCCATATTACTCCTCATTTTTCTTGAAAAAGCTCTTTAAAGCATCATAGACATCGCCTTTTTTTCTCAAAATATGATGTCTAAATTTCGGATCATCAATTTTTTTATAGGTATACATAAGTGTTGAAAAACGATTATGCTGATTGACTTCTCCATACCCAAACATACTGGATACATCCATCAATTCAGCAACTAGTTTCAAGCACTTTTCATTATCCATTGAAATATTTTCACCATCTGAAAAATGGACAGGATAAATATTGTAGCGTGATGGAGAATATTTTTCCTTAATTAATTCCAGTGCTTTTTTGTAAGCCGAAGAACAAATAGTCCCTCCACTTTCTCCCTTTGTGAAAAATTCCTCTTCTGTAACTACCTTTGCTTCTGTATGATGGGCAATGAACTCAATTTCAACCGTTTCATATTTGGAACGCAAAAACTTTGTCATCCAAAAGAAGAAACTGCGAGCACAATACTTTTCAAATGCTCCCATTGAGCCACTCGTATCCATCATGGCAAGGACTACCGCTTTCGATTCTGGCTTTACCACTTCATCCCATGTTTTAAAACGTAAATCATCATTATGAATAGGTGTAATTTCAGCTTTTCCGTGCATCGCATTGCGTTTTAATGCATTTAAAATGGTGCGTTTTTTATCCACATTACCCATTAACCCTTTTTTGCGAATATCGTTGAACTCTATTTTTTCAGTGACGATTTCTGCCTTTTCCTTCTGCTGCAAATTAGGTAGCTCCAGCTCGTGGAATAAGACATTTTGAATTTCCTCAATACTGACCTCTGCTTCATAATAATCTTGGCCAGGCTTGTCACCTGCCTCTTTTCCTTTACCTTGACCTTGATTTGCTTTACTGCCATCTCGTGCTACTACATCACCAACATTGCTATCTCCTTGTCCTTGCCCTACATGCTTAGAGTTATCATAGTTATATCGAATTTTAAATTCATCAAGTGAACGTATAGGTATTTTAATAACCTCGCGACCATTAGACATCACAATGCTTTCTTCACTGACTAAATCAGGTAAATTGTTTTTAATCGCATCTTTCACTTTTTCCATATGTCGTTGTTGGTCCTGGTGTCCTTTACGATGGAGGGACCAATTTTCCTGAGAGATAACAAAGCGTTTATTTTCGTGTTCAGTCATTTTTATCCTCACCCATCTATCAAATTCGCTTTTTCTATACTATGCTTGAGAAGTACTTTCTTGAACGTTTTTTATAAATTCAATAGTTCATTCCTTAAAAACCCCTCATTTTGATAGTAAAAGGAGTGCCCTAATTGGGACACTCCTATCTGACTTGGAACAATAAAAGTTGTTTATCGATTCAACAGGCTTCCTACATATTGCAGCAACTCGTTAGCAGAAGTTGTATTATAACCATGCTCATCAACAAGTCTTGCGACTACCTCATTAATCTTCTTGAGTTGCGATTCATCCGGCATTTTAGATGAAGTTGTAATTTTCACTACATCTTTTAAATCGGCAAATAATTTCTTTTGAATGGCTTCTCGTAATCTTTCGTGAGAATTATAGTCAAAACGTTTGCCTTTTCGTGCATAGGCAGAAATACGAATAAGAATCTCCTCACGAAATGCCTTTTTAGCATTTTCCGAAATGCCAATTTGCTCTTCAATTGAACGCATTAATTTTTCGTCTGGGTTCATTTCTTCCCCAGTAAGCGGATCAAATAATTTATTTTTATTACAAAATGCCTCTACATTATCAAGGTAATTATTCATTAATGTTTTTGCTGATTCTTCATAGGAGTACACAAAAGCCTTCTGTACTTCATTTTTCGCAATATCATCGTACTCTCTGCGGGCAACTGCAATATAGTTCATGTATTTCTCACGATCCTCTTGAGAAATGGAAGCATGCTGATCCAATCCATCCTTCAAAGCTCGTAAAACATCTAATGCATTAATAGATGGCACGTCTTTGCGGATAATAGCCGATGAAATACGATTAATAATATAGCGCGGATCAATACCGTTCATGCCTTCATTAGGAAACTCTTTTTTCAGTTCCTCTAAGTCAACGGAATTAAATCCCTCCACATTTTCTCCGTCGTACAAGCGCATTTTCTTAATTAGATCCACACCTTGTTTTTTCGGCACTTCCAATCTTGTAAGAACCGAAAAGATTGCTGCTGCCTTTAAAGCATGCGGCGCAATATGAACATGGGACATATCACTCTCTTTAATCATCTTTTCATAAATATGCTCTTCTTGACTCATCTTTAGGTTATACGGAATAGGCATAACAATAATACGGGAATGTAATGCCTCATTCTTTTTATTAGAAATAAAGGATCGATATTCGGTTTCGTTTGTATGAGCTACAATTAACTCATCCGCACTAATTAATGCAAATCTTCCTGCTTTGAAATTGCCCTCTTGTGTTAAAGATAATAAATTCCACAAGAATTTTTCATCCAGCTTCAGCATCTCTTGGAACTCCATCATTCCTCGATTGGCTTTATTGAGCTCCCCATCAAAGCGATATGCACGGGGATCTGATTCAGAACCAAATTCACCGATAGTGGAGAAATCAATACTTCCTGTTAAATCGGCAATATCCTGCGATTTCGGATCAGAAGGTGTAAATGTTCCTATCCCTACTCGTTTATCTTCTGAAAAAGAAATTCGTTCGATCATCACATTTTCAATACGTCCATCGTATTCCTTTTCAAGACGCATTGTATTTAAAGGCGATAAACTTCCTTCAATTCTTATGCCATACTCCTCAAAGAATTCATTACGCAAATGATGTGGAATTAAGTGCAATGGGTCCTCATGCATTGGACATCCCTTAATTGCGTAGACCGCACCCTCGTCTGTTCGAGAATATTGCTCTAACCCTCTTTTCAATAAAGTAACAATTGTTGATTTACCACCACTAACTGGTCCCATTAATAATAAAATACGCTTTCTAACATCTAACCTGCGTGCTGCTGGATGGAAATATTCCTCCACCAGTCTTTCAATTGCTGTTTCAAGCCCAAAAATTTCATGTCCGAAAAATTTGTACATTTTTTGCCCATCGCGTTCCTCTACACCAGCACTTTTTATCATATTGTAGACGCGTGAATGGGCTGTTTGTGCAACTTCAGGTCTTTCCCTAATGATGTTTAAATAATCTGCAAATGTGCCTTCCCACTTCAGCCTATTTTCTTCTTCGCGATAGCTTTTCACCTTATCTAAAATGTTAATAGCCTTCCCTCCATTCAGGGCTTGATTTATAACATAGTATGAAGCAAATGACATGATGATACCGATTACTTTTTCTTTAGAGAAGTTTCTTCTTATTATGGATTTTTTTATTGCCAAAAAAACCGGGAAAACATTGTCTAAATCGTCAGGAAAAAGCTTTCTGGAATGAAGATAAAAATTTCGGTTATTCTAAACTTTAGAAAGGAGGTCCATCATTGCGTCGTCATTTTACATTTCTTTTAACTTTCATCCTTTTAGGAATTACACTCTACCCTCCTGCCTCGTTTGCAAAGGAGGCAGAGACGGAAGAAGAAATTATGCAGCAGCGTATGTCTTATTATGTACAATTTGATGAATTGCTCATTCCTTGGCATTTTTTAGCTGCTATTGATCAATATGAGAGAAATTTACAATCCGTTCGAAAAGATATTCCAAAGCGAGATGGCTATTTGTCCATTCAATTTTCTGATGAGTATTGGTCTGGCGCATTAAATCCTGTAAAGGAAGACAGCAAACCCGAAACCATTAGCTATTTTGGAGGAATGGGCCTAGACGGTAATAATGATGGCATTGCTAGCCCTAAGGACGATGAGGATGTCATCTTCTCAATGGCCAGTTACTTAGCTAAATATGGAACAACTGATGAGGATTTTAAATTAGCCTTATGGGAGTACTACGGCAGTGAAGAAGCAGTCAATCAAATTTTTACCATTTCTACTTTATACAGACATTATAAAACCATCGAGCTTGATGCTCATACCTTCCCACTTAATATCCGCTCTACTTACAGCTATCGAGGAACATGGGGCGCCAATAGAGGTTGGGGTGGACGTCGTATACATGAGGGAACCGATATTTTTGCCAATTATGGAACACCTGTATTATCTACCTCCTATGGGGTGGTCGAAGTAAAAGGTTGGAACCAATTTGGCGGCTGGCGTATCGGCATTCGTGATAATCATAACTCTTATCACTATTATGCCCACCTTGGAAGTTATCATAAGGATATTGAAGTAGGCACAATTGTGGAACCTGGCACTGTGCTCGGCTATGTCGGAAGCTCTGGTTACGGCAAAGAAGGTACATCTGGAAAATTCCCACCTCATCTTCATTATGGCATCTATAAATTTAATGGAAGAACTGAATGGGCATTTGATCCTTATCCTTCTTTACTACAGTGGGAGCGACAGGCAAAAAGTAAAAAACAATAAATATATGATTCAAGGCACTTGAGGCATTTTGCATCAGGTGTTTTTTCTTTGCCATTAGGAAATTTCGCATAATTATTATAATCAACCATCCGTCAGCTATACATATTTTACTATTCATAAAAGAAAAATAATTATACTGTTGAACTAAAAAACTATTTTTAATTATTTTTACCAAATGGCTTATTAATCTATCTAAATAGTTATAAAATAAAAGTTGTTATTCAAAATACTCTATATGGAGTTAGGTAAAGGGATGGGGAAATGAAAGGCATTTATCAGTTTAAAACACTTAAAGCAAAAATTTTAAGTGCATTTATACTTTTGTTAGTTTTAGTCGTTAGCTTTACAGGTTACACTTACACTTCCAATACAGCTATGGAGAAACAAGCAAAAGCTTTAGTGAAGGAAGATTTAGTAGTACTCAATGCAAGTAACAATTTAGCACTCTCTATGAGTGTCCGATTGTCGGCAGCCTTAAACTATGTGTTAACCGGCGATGAAAAATATAAGGAAACGTTTAATGAGTATCGTCAAATAGCTGAGGATAATAATGCGCTTCTAGACAAATATGATACATCCGAGGAACGCACTAAAACTGTAGAACTTGCACGTGATTGGAGCCAAATTGTGAAGACAGAGGTATTCGATGTCTATCAAAAGGGCAATAAGGAACTAGCTTTAGAAAATTTAATGGATACACAAAATCTCGTGTCGAACGTACGTAATGGCTATGAACAGCTAGCTAATGACCGTGAAGAAGCTATTACAGCTGTTGGTAATGATGTTGTAACAACGAGCTCTACCAATCGTACGATCGGTATTATTTTCAGCTCTATCTTAACGATTATTGGTATTCTAATCGCCATTGTTACAGCTAGTACGATTTCCAAGCCCATTAAGGTAGTAGCAAATCGTATGAAAGAACTAGCAGATGGAAATTTACAGCTTGACCCATTAACTGTAAAAACACGCGATGAAATTGGAACGTTAATGTCTTCAGCAAACGAGATGAATGTTCAATTAAAGCAAACCATTCAATCCATCTATACGGTTTCTGAAACTGTAGCAGCAAGTAGCGAGGAGCTAGCGCAATCTTCCAATGAAGTACAGGCAGGTACTGAACAAATTACAGTGACTATGCAGGAACTAGCTTCTGGCACAGAAACGCAAGCCTCTACAACAGGTGATTTAGCAGAAACGATGACAGCGTTCAAACGTAGTATTCAAGAAACAACACAAGAAGGTACTGAGCTAAAAGAGCATTCTAGCCAGGTTCAAGATTTAACGATTAGTGGCAAAAACTTAATGATTCAATCTACACAACAAATGGCCGCTATTAATGAAATCATGTTAGATTCTGTGAAAAAGGTTGAAAATTTAAATGATCAGTCTGCTGAAATCTCCAAACTGGTTTCTGTGATAGATGATATTTCCAACCAAACCAATTTACTTGCTTTAAATGCAGCTATTGAAGCGGCACGAGCAGGGGAGCATGGGAAGGGCTTCGCCGTTGTAGCAGATGAGGTCCGCAAGCTTGCCGAACAAGTACAATTCTCAGTGACTGATATTTCAACAATCGTCAACCGTATTCAAGGTGAGACAGGTACTGTCACTACTGCCTTACAGACAGGCTATGAGGAAGTCAAAAGAGGAACAGCACAGCTTGACCAAACAAGTGAAACATTTGAACAAATATCGAGTGCTGTAGAGGATATGATTGATAATATTACTACGATCTCCGATAATTTAAATCTACTAGCCGATGGTTCAGAATCGATCAATGCTTCTATTGATGAAATGGCCTCCATTTCACAGGAATCCGCTGCTGGCGTTGAACAAACGACAGCGACTGTGGAGGAAACGGCCGCTACTATGGATGAAATAGCTCGAAGCGCTAATCAGCTCGCTGGATTAGCAGAGGAATTAAATGGACAATTAAAACAGTTTAAAATTTAAAAGAACAATGTTAAAAGCTATCTCAATTATTTCTAGCTTTGAGATAGCTTTTATCTTTTCATTATTGCCAATGTCTAATCGGCACTCTTTCCAGCTCATGGCGCTTAATAATAACACTTATCTTTTGAAACCATTTCTCACATAATTCCATTGCTTCTTCATATTCTTCCTCATCTCTCGCTATAGGATGTTCCCCCTGATCCATAAATATATACTCTAAAATAGGCTCTGATAAATGATCAACTACAAACTTTAATGATAGTTGTGAAACCGTGTCATCCTCTTCATCTTCCTCTTCTTCTGCTAAATCTTCCTCTTCCCCTAACAACGAGCCGCTCATTAAGTAATTTTTAGTTCGGAGTACGAACATTTCATCCTCCATCATAGCTACTTCATAGATTTTACTAAATGGAATTTCTATTATTTTAAGTTCTTCCTCTAATTCTTCCCTTTGAGCAAAGATAAGCATATTTGTATGTTCATTTAGCAATAACCCCTTTAAAGCGTCCTCTGATAATAGGCATTGAGTGTGAGGGATCGCCTTCATCTCCTCCTCACTAGCTTCCTTCATTTGTGCATACTTTTGTGATTCCACATAACGCTCTTTTATATACCGAATAATTCCTATACTCACTAAAGCTAAACCGATTAAAAAAAAGAGCTGCTTAATAATGGCTAGTTCAATCGCATTTGCTAGAAAAAGATAGATGATCCCTAATAAAATGAAGAAAATAATTTTCATTCATATCCCGCCTTTATGAAGATAATCGCTAGAGAAATAGTTTAATGTACTAGCAATCTATTCATGAATCTATCTTTTCATACTTATTTCTCCAACATAAAAAACATGAGATCGATGAATGTACAAGGATCTCATGTTCTCTATTAGCGACCGACTAATTCCTCTTTACTGCTTACGTCGTCTAGTGTTTTATCTTTTTCTATTTTGTGCATCTCAAGAACATGCTGTGATGGTGGCACGAGTAGACTTACGACTACAATAGTAATCCCCGTAATAACAACGCCCGAAAATACGGGTGCCTGCCATAATTCATTTAATAGACCAAGGAATCCTTCTGATTGGATGGTCAAACTAGGAACAAACGTCAATGAAGTCACAATGTAATAGATTAGGCCAACGGATATACTTGCCCATACAGCAGGTGTACTCACACGTTTCCAAAAAGGTCCTAAAACGATTGGCCAGAATATCGTTACAAAAATAACATCCCATGCTAAATACGCTAAATCAATCACCTTTTGAAAGCTGATCGCTAACACTAGCCCAAGTAAAGCGCTTGATAGAATAACAGCACGTGAAAATCTTAGCAGTTTTTTAGGATCAGGGTTACGATTAATAAAATCTAAATAAATGTTCTTTGTAACAATCCCCGAAGTCGCTACATAGCATGCAGCTACCGTGGACATCCCCATAGCGGCCATGGCCGTTAAAAAAATGGCTGCCAAAAGCGGTGGGAAATAACCCTGTGCAAAGGTAAGCATTAATGTTTCTGGGTTAGTACTATTAGGATAAATTGATTTGAAAGCTTCACCCAACATTCCTGGAATCCAACTGATCGCAATAACTATAGTCCCCGCAATGATCATACTGCGCTGAGCTACTCTTGGACTTTTCGCCGCTGCTACCCTTTGACCAAGATCAACTGCTGGAATGTCCCCAAGTGCTAAGACAAGATATAGCGTCCAAAACTCAGCTCCTGCTTTCTCAAACAATGTATGAATATTCCACCACTCAGGATTAAAGGTCGCATCTGGATAGTAAAATAATATAAAGATAGTAATTCCTAGAATCCCTGCTACGGCAAGTGCCCCTTGTACAATTTCAGTATAAGCAACTGCCCATAAACCACCTATAACCGAATAGATAGCTGTTAACGATACAAATAGAAGTGCTGCAGGAATGAAGTCAATTTGTAATAGCTGCTGAATAATATATGTACCACCGACTGTTAATGCTGCTGCATTAAATACACCAAAGGCAATGGCCATTACAACTCCTGTATAGGCACCTAGCTTTTTACTACCATAGCGCAAGCCATAGTAATCTGCTAATGTCCAGCCCTTTAAACGACGTAGTGGCTTTGTCCAAATGAGTGCACCAAGAATCATACAAGTTCCTAAGCCACCCATTGTTGCTGATCCTTCAAAGCCTCCACTCGTATAGCCTGAGCCCACTGCTGCAAAAAAGAATGGAGCAGCTAATAATGCCGCGACTAAACTTCCTGTGACAACAGAAAGAGGCATACTCCATCCAGCAACAATTAAATCCTCTGCTGTGTTGACACGCTTGTACCCTTTATAGCCAATATAATAAATAAATAGTAAGTATAAGCTAAAGATGATTATATTTAACATGCACGTACTCCTTAGTTTCCATTATCCGTTCATTACAACGCCACCATTAGGTGTTAATATTTGACCTGTATAGAAATTAGCATGCTGAGAGGCTAAAAATAACACACTTTTGGCGATTTCTTCTGGCTGTGCTAAACGTTTTAATGGGTATTTTGCCGATTCTTCCTCCACATAGTTGTCCCCAAACTCTTTTAAAATGTCCGTAAACGTACCACTTGGAGCTACTGCATTAACAAGTATAGATGGTGCTAATTCTCTAGCTAATGCTTTTGTAAAGGCATTAATAGCACCTTTAGCGGCAGAATAATGCGTAAATTCTTCACAGCCTAAGCTCCCAATATCAGAAGAAATATTAATGATTTTCCCTGTATCACGGTCTTTCATTCTTTTAGCAGCTTCACGGCAATTATAGAAGCATCCATATAGATGAACCTTAATCATTTTGTCCCATTGCTCATCCGTCAAATCAGTAATGCTGGATGCCTGTGCAAACCCAGCATTATTCACAAGAATATCAATTTCTCCTAAATACTTGTCCATATATTGATACATGTCTTGCACTTCCTGAGATTTAGAAACATCTGCATGGAAGGTCAATGCTTTAACACCAAACTCTTCAGCCTCCATACGAACTGCCTCTGCCTCATGCTCATCCCCAATATAATTGATTAAAATATTAGCCCCATGTTGGGCAAAGCCTAATGCAATGGCTTTGCCAATCCCTTTACTAGAGCCAGTAATTAAAACATTTTTGCCTGTAAAATTAATGTTCATCTTGATCATTCTCCAATTTGAATTTTGTCACAAGTGCTTGAAGCTCTTCTGCTGTTTGCCCAAGAGCTGAGGAAGCATCTTTCACTTCCAGCATTGTCGTTAACTGCTCTTGTGTAGATTTGGAAACATTAGCAGAAAAATCAGCCGATAATTCTGCAGATTGTTTAATGTTGTTAACAGATGCAGCCACTTCCTCCGAGGAGGCAGAGATTTGCTGAGAGGCTGCCGAAATTTCACGTATTTGATTTGCCACTTCTTCTGAGGAAGTAAGAATTTCCTTAAAGATTTCTCCCACCTCATTAGTAAATGTCATACCTACTTTTACATCTTCTTTTCCTTTTTCCATAACAGTAAGAGAGGCATTGGAATCTGACTGAATCGAACTAATTAAATTATATATTTCAGTTGCTGACTGTGAGGATTGCTCAGCTAGTCTTCTCACCTCATCAGCTACAACAGCGAAGCCCTTCCCATGTTCCCCTGCTCGTGCCGCTTCAATGGCTGCGTTCAATGCTAAAAGATTTGTTTGGTCCGCAATAGCCGTAATTAAGCTGACAATGTCACTAATTTTTTTAGTATTAACATGTAAGCCGTTAATCGTCGTGCCAATTTGCTCAACTGAATCATTGATTAATTCCATTTGTGCAATAACTTGATGCACAACTTGATTGCCTCGTTCAGATGCTTGTGATGCCGAAATAGAAGATTCTGCCGCTGTATTAGCCGAGTCAGCAATTTGTTGGATACCAGTTGCAGTCTCCTCCATAGCAGCAGCTGTTTCCTCTGTCATTGTCATAGAAGCTTCTGCATTTTGGGTAATTTGCTTTACATCATTGGCAATATTAGTAGAGCTGTTATAAGTCTCACCAGCATTGACCGTTAATTGAGTCGCTGCTGAAGATACATGATTCGAAGTATTTCTGATGTTTAAAATAATATGTTGTAAATTGGCAACCATTGTTTGAATAGATGCTGATAAATTGCCGATTTCATCTTTAGTAATATCTAAATCAACATTTATTAGCTCCCCATTTGCTACTTGGTTTGCTACATTTACCACCTTTTGAAGTGGCTTTAATAAACGATCTATAATTATGTAAACTAGTATTAATAAAATTAAAATTCCGATAATTGCAATGACAATTTGCTTAATAACACTGGCTTTAATAATGGTATTGATATAGTCCGCAGAGTAGTCAATTCCTAATAGCGCTATCAATTGCCCATTATCATCGTGAATGGGGCTGAAAACTGTTCTCCAGGAACCAAAAGGATCTTCGAATATATCTGTTACTTCCGTACTGTTATTTTGAATAGCTAATTTTGCTGTTTCTACATGCTCATTCGCTAAATCGGTAAAAATTTCTCCCGCTTCATAGACCTCATTCAAATTAGATGTATAGCCAATCGGGTTGACCCCACCTTCATCCTGTACATCCCAAATATAACTCCAACTCATAATACCTTGTTGTTCTTGAATCATATCGAGTTGCTTTTGTACCTTCGTAAATTTGGCGTTCGTTTCTCCTTTTTCAGACAATAAATCCTTCACTTCATTACTATCTAAATTCATCGATGTTAACAAACCAACGCTTTTTAATTCTTGTTCCAAATCAACAGTCATTCGATTGTTTAATTCTTTAATACTTTGAGTAGTGATGACGGCTATAAGCAATAACACAACAATGGAAACCGTCAATAAAAGTTTGTTTTTTAATGAGATGTTTTTCCATAACTTCATGACTTTTTTCCTCCTTATACGTTTTTTTGCAAATAAAAAGCCTATTCCGAAAGAAATAGGCATAAAAGAACTAAAACTAGAATTTAATGGATACAACTAGCACTCTTTTGCAACCTAGCCATCTAAGTACTTATTTCCTTAGACCTGTAGCTTTGCATCTTTACTTTTCAGTAAATTTGCCTATCTTTTCCCTCCCAAAATTAACACAATGGGAAAAAGTAGTCAATGCTACCAATTTAAAATATACATATTTTATACTACTTCATTACTAGTTATTCGAATTTATTAGCAAAATAAAAACAGCTACAACATGGATTCATGTCACAGCTGCATATTTTTCCACTTACCCCTAAGTGTTTGAAAAATTTATACGTTTTGTGTAATCAGTAATACAGATGGTATAAAGGATAGAGCAAACATAGCCACATACCATAATGAAGTACGTCTTAATGAAAAACGAACTTTTTTTCGTTCTGCATAAAAAATATCTAGCATAACTGCAACAATAAAAGGCATTGTAACACATGCAATAGCTACTAATAAGATGTCAAAATAAATCATACAAGCACCCCTTTGTTTGTGAACATTTTTCATCTTTTTTGTGAACATTTTGTGATAATTTGATTGTACACAATTTCGTCACAAATTGTCAACTAATTTAAAAGAAAAAAATGGTACTTTATGATTGATTCTCGCTATATTAGCGCATTATTCTCTATATTTATATGTTAAGCCTCTTAAGAAATTACGAACAAATGAATCGCCACATTCTTTATAATTACGATGACCTGGGTTTCTTAAAATCGCACCTAATTCACCTTTTGTTACTTTAATCCCCCCATCATATAATATTTCAAGCATGTCCTCCGTTGTTAAAGCTAAGGCAATTTTCACTTTCTTTAAAAGCATATTATTTGGGCTTTCTTTCCCCGAGACAGGTAATGGACCTTCTGGCTGACCTTCCTTTGGCTTTTGGGGACCTCGTTTAAAAGTAATGAATCCATTCAAAAAGGCTTCTACCATTTTATTATTACATTTGATGTATTGTTCTGGTGCTTCTTCCTCATCATTAACCTTAAGAAGCATGTTTAATATTTCTTCCTTCGTATAAACCATGCCACCTAGCTTAAATATTTCCACCATATCTACATTTTTTATATCTAACGCGTAGCGTAAACGAATGAGAATATCATTATTCGTCATTGATAAATTCCTCCTTTTAATCAACCTTCTTTAGCAAAGAGCCAGGCTTTATTATAACAGACAGTTTGCTCATTTTAGCTTGATTTCCACAAGTTGTTGCTGTTAGCAATTAGCGTGTGCGTTTCCTTCTTTTAAAATGTATGAAAAATATGTAGGCAACCATTCTATATGCAAGGAGGTGAGAATAATGGCTAATAATAATCGTAGCTCAAATAAACTTCTAGTACCTGGTGTACAAGAAGCCGTGAATCAAATGAAATATGAAATTGCACAAGAGTTTGGCGTTCAGCTTGGGCCAGAAGCATCTTCTCGCGCTAATGGTTCCGTTGGAGGAGAAATTACAAAACGCCTCGTGGAAATTGCTGAGAAACGTTCAAAAGGTTTATTATAATTAAAAACTAACAAGAAAAGAACGAATCCCTCTCTTTTTGAAGTGGAATTCGTTCTTTTGTAATAGTTAGGATTAAGCTGTTTGCAAGTCCTCAGTAGAGCCTTTTAGCGTTAGCATGACCATAAAGGAAATGCCATATAGCGCTGCTAAGTAAATCATAACGACAGTCATATCATAGCTTTGTAAAATATAGCCGACAAAGATTGGTGAAAATCCACCTATTGCTCGACCAAAGTTAAAAATTGTATTTGTTGCTGTACTACGAATTTGCACTGGATAGAAGCTACTAATTAATGCACCGTAGCCAGCAAACATCCCATTAGAGAAGAAACCTACAATTGCACCGCCCATTAATATAGCTACAGCTCCTGTCGCAAAGGAGTATAGAAATACGGCACATGCAGAAGCCAATAAAAAGATACCAAATGCACGTTTCGCACCAAAACGATCCATAAATCTTCCGAAAGTGAGCATGCCGATAATCATGCCGACTGCAGTACTAATTGTCCACAATGCTGAGCTTGAAACAGATAAGCCTTGCGATTTTTGGAGCATCGATGGTAGCCAGATCATCAGGCCATTATAGCCTGCAATTTGAACAGTTGCCATTAATATTAAGGTTAAGGTCGTCATAGTGACACGAGGTGTTGCAAATAACTGTGCCAATTTCCCTTTTTTCTCTTTGTTACGTTGATTGTTTTGTGACGCCAGCCATTCTGGTGATTCATGAAGATTTTTCCGTACGATAAAGGCAAAGATTACAGGTAATACGCCAACAAAGAATAGTGCTCTCCATCCTAGTGTCGGTAAAATAATAGCGCTTAATAAAGCTGCTAAGATGACTCCATATTGTGCACCTACACTCACATATGAAGAGGCTCTTCCTTGTTTATTTTTTGGCCAAGCCTCGGCGACAAGCGCCATTCCGATACCGTACTCCCCACCAGCACCTAGTCCAGCGATAAATCTATATACATAAACTTGTTCAATACTTGTTGCTACTCCTGTTAAGGCAGTACCGATTGCAAACAATATGATGGTATATGTGAACACTTTTACCCGACCATACTTATCTGCAAGCACACCAAAAATAATCCCACCTAAAAGCATACCAATATTCGTGATAGATGAAATTAATCCACCCGTTGCCAGATCAATGTTAAATTCTGCAATAATCATTGTCATCGCAAAAGAAATAAACATAATGTCCATTCCTTCTAGCGTTAACCCGGCCACTGAAGCGACCACGGTTTTTTTTCGATAATCCATTCTTTCTAACCTCCAGATTTTTGTTGTCTCTCTCTTTTAGCGTTCGAGTGAATGGATTATAGTTGTTTTGTCCATTCTCTTTTGAAGCCTCACAGGACTTCCTTTAAAAGAGGTGTATTTGAACAAAAATAAAAGCCCTTTAGTCAGAGAAGACAAAAGGGCATGCCAAAGCAAAGATATTATAAGCCTAAAAATATCATGTAGCCCTTTTCAGCCTCTCTGGACCGTATTAAAGGTGATTTATTTCGTTCATTTATACCGTTCTACATTCTATAAGATTACGCATAAAAAAGCAATGGTTGAATAGTGGAAACTAACTAGGTAACTCAATAAAGTTTTGAGCAAATTGATAGATGACATGAGCCGGTACAGCTAAATTAAGATTCTGACCATCATTAAAACCAGCTGTAATTAAACCGACCAACCTCCCTTGCATATCCAATAAAGCACCACCGGAACTTCCGTTTGAAATAGCAGCTGTAAATTGAACCATAGACATTTTTTGTATATCTCTAAATCCCGCAACAATTCCATCAGAGACCGAATTAAATAAACCGAGAGGACTGCCAATCGCTACAATCTTTTGTCCTCTGACTAAATGACTATCCATTTTAACAGGTAAAGGTTGGCCTGTTCTGTCCACTTTCAAAATAGCCAAATCATGTATATCATGATATTTCACAAATTGATGCGTAGTATATTCGTTTGGATCATTTTCATATAGCACAGAATAATATTTCCCACCACCTACTACATGCAAGTTCGTCAAAATATAGCCATCGCGATGGAGAACAACTCCGGAGCCAAAACATAACAACTCACCATCCTCGGCAAATGTCTTTATCATGACAACAGATGTCGCTAAAGAAGCCAACTGTTCATAACTACACTCTTCTGAAGTAACCGTGCTAGAACTAGCGGTTGGAAGAATCGTCGGTTGTTGTGGTGGTATGCTTTTCATCGAAAGCATTTTAGGGATTATGAATTCTTTTTCATAGCAATCAGGACAACTCTGTAAATTAGAGGATGCTGCTATGATAGGATACAAATTTGTGATATCCCCTTTAGGATTCATATAGCATATATCGCAGCCAAGTGTCGATAAGAAATATAAGAATAATGATTCATGCTGCGTAATGTCCCCTATAAAAACAATTTTAGAGGATGCTTGATTTTCCTTAGAAAAAATTTGTGGTAAATAATAATCCATCCAATATAAAAATTTAACTGCAAAGTTTTTTAATAAAGTGTCATTCGCATGTGGCTGTTGTTCTTTAAAAAGATGGAGAATATTTTTAAAGCTAAGCTTTTTTGTCCATTCAAGTTGATCATTCGCTAATTTACCGCATAAAGATTTCTCATACAGTAATTGCATACTATCAGCAGCAACCTGCCAATCCTCCCAAAGCTCCGACAGTCTATCTGCATCTTTTTTATTATTGATGACCTCAAGCCTATGTAGTCGTAAATAAAATACGCTTTGCTTTGTGAAATACTCATCCATTTTTAAAATATCTTCTTTATAAAGATCTACAGAATCAGGTATACCAATATACCGTAGAAAGACTACTTCCTTCGTAAGGGCATTATTGTTAGGACTAACCTGCATAAACTCCTGAAAAGGATTAGCTAACTTTTTATATTTAATTTTTAACGGTCTCGTTGTCACAACCATTTTCATACAACTCCTATAAGCACGTCATTACATATAATGGTACTTATATACAATTCTCTGACATCTCTCTAAATCCTCTATTCCTAACGACAAAAATGCACAATTCTATAAAGAATTGGACGCTTTCTTCACCTTTTTCAAATAAAAATATCAGAAGTATGACGAATGGTAGGGCTTGTATAAATAAAAAGCCGTGCATACCAACAAGAACCCCGCCATCAGCATCTGTAGCTAGAGCACCAATAGCTAATGCAAATGGCAAAACAGACTGATTGAAAAGTCAAACCAGCTATACGATGGACTGTTTGAAAAAGAATTCATGCCAGAAGAAAAATTGGACATCAGTGAAGATCTATCTGGAGACAACATAAAAAAATAGAGAAATCCAAATTTGAATGTATTCGAATTCGGATTTCTCATTAATTGAAGCTAGCTATGCCCCAACCTCTCAAATGTTTGGCTTACTTAAATACTTGCGCTGCAGCAACAGCCTTTTTCCATCCTCCATAAATTTTATCACGATGGTCATTACTCATATTAGGTGTAAATTGACGTTCTAAATTCCAATATTTGCTGATTTCCTCTGTCGAATGCCAATAGCCAACTGCTAAGCCAGCTAAATACGCTGCACCTAAAGCGGTTGTTTCATTAATAATTGGACGATCAACAGGAACATCCAATAAATCTGCCTGGAATTGCATTAAGAAATCATTGGCTACAGCTCCGCCATCTACACGTAATTTGGCTAACGGAATATTAGCATCTGCCTCCATCGCTGCTAATACATCCTTTGTTTGATACGCTAATGATTCTAGCGTAGCACGTACAAAATGCTCCTTCGCAGTTCCTCTTGTTAAGCCAAAGATAGCTCCGCGCACATCAGAATCCCAGTACGGTGTTCCTAAGCCAACAAATGCTGGGACAACATAAACACCATCAGTTGACTCTACACGTGTTGCATATTGCTCTGATTCACTTGCATTACGGAACATACGTAAACCGTCACGTAACCATTGAATCGCAGAACCTGCTACAAAAATACTGCCCTCTAAAGCATATGTTACTTTGCCATCTAAGCCCCAAGCTAATGTAGTCAATAGGCCATTATCTGATTTCACTGCCTTTTCACCAGTATTCATTAACATAAAGCAACCTGTGCCATATGTGTTTTTAACCATACCTTCCTCAAAGCATGCCTGACCAAATAGGGCTGCTTGTTGGTCGCCTGCAGCTCCGGCAATTGGAACAGCAGAGCCAAAGAATAATGCCTCCTCTGTATAGCCATAAACTTCAGAAGAAGGACGTACTTCTGGTAGCATAGAGGCTGGAACTGTTAAAATTTCTAATAGTTCTTCATCCCACTTTAAATCATGGATATTATACATCAATGTACGAGAGGCATTTGAATAGTCTGTTACATGTACTTTTCCACCGGATAGCTTCCAAATTAGCCAAGTATCAATTGTGCCGAATAGCAACTCTCCTGCCTCGGCTTTTTCACGAGCTCCCTCAACATGATCTAAGATCCACTTCACTTTTGTACCTGAGAAGTAAGCATCTATTAATAAACCTGTTTTATCACGGAATAAATCATTGTAACCGCTTTCCTTTAATTGCTCACAAATTTCATTCGTTTGACGTGATTGCCAAACAATTGCATTATATACAGGCTTGCCAGTATGTTTATCCCATACTACGGTTGTTTCACGTTGATTGGTAATCCCAATCCCTGCAATTTGATTTGAACTCACACCTTTTTCTGATAACACTGTTGCAATACAAGATAGAATAGATGACCAAATTTCCTCTGCATGATGCTCTACCCAGCCTGCTTGTGGAAAATGTTGTTGGAATTCTTGTTGTGCTGTGTGTACGATTTTACCCGTTTCATCAAAAAGAATAGCTCTTGAGCTTGTAGTTCCTTGGTCTAACGCTAAAATATATTTTTTTTCTGACATAGAAATCCCTCCAAATAAATTAGTCTTCTACTTGAACATTCTTAACCGTTAATTGTGCTCCTATGAAAATAGCAATCACAATTACTGCAACAATCCAAAACGCAATACTATTTTTCCCTTCAAATATTTGTTGGAAAAACAATGCACCAAATGTACCTCCAATAATAGGTCCTACAACTGGTACCCATGCATAGCTCCAGCCAGAATCACCTTTGCCTGCAATCGGTAAAATAAAATGCGCAATACGTGGACCTAAATCACGAGCTGGGTTTATGGCATAACCTGTTGGGCCCCCTAAAGCCATCCCAATTACAATAATTAACATACCAACTAAAAATGGATTTAAACCATCTGTAATAGTATTTGTACCTAAAGCTAAAATTCCTAAAACTAAAATAAATGTTCCTATCATTTCTGATAATAGATTTGATAAAGGATGCTTAATAGCTGGCATTGTGGAAAATGGCGCTAATTTTACATCGGCATCTGCTGTTGCCTGCCAATGTGGTAAATACATAAAGTAAACAAGTGTAGCCCCTAAAAATGCACCAATCATTTGTGCAGCAATATAGGCTGGCACATCTGCCCAAGGAAAGTTTCCGATCGTGGCAAGGGCAATTGTTAATGCAGGATTTAGGTGTGCACCACTGATTCCACCTACCGCATAAGCTGCCATTGCAACCCCAAGCCCCCATGCAAAGGTAATGACGATCCATCCTCCACCAAAGCCTTTTGATTTGTTTAACACGGCACCTGCTACTACGCCGCCACCAAATAAAATAAGAATCATTGTGCCGACCAGCTCAGCTGTAAACGTAGACATAGTTTAATCCCCCTTTGTGATAATAGCCCATAGAAAACAAAAAGGAACCCACATCCAATCAAACTACATTAATACATGTAGATGAACAAATGTGGGTTCCTTTTCCTAACCACGTGCGTATGAACTTATGTCCATTTTAGAGAAAAAAACATACAGAGTCAACTATTTTTTGAAATTTTCCCATAATTGTCTATTAGAGGTTGTAACGGCGATAGCACCACCAGCTAATGCTTCCTCAATATTGTCCACTGTACGCACTAAGCCACCTGTAATAACAGGGATTTGAGTACGCTCATGGATTTCCTGAATCATCGAAGGAATAATGCCAGGTAATAGCTCAATATAATCAGGCTGCGCTGTTTCAATCATCGAATAACTTTTTTCAAGAGCAATCGTATCAATCAAAAACACACGTTGAATAGCCATAATTCCACGAGCTTTGGCTTTCATTAGCATATTGGAACGCGTTGAAATAATGCCAGCTGGACGAATATCATTACATAAAAAGTCCGCTGCAAAATTATCTGTTTTTAAACCATGAATTAAATCCGCATGAATAATTAATTTTTTTCCATGTCGATGTGCCTCACGCTTTAAAGACATTAATAAGCTAATGTGCACCTCCAATAGCACAATATAATCGAATGGACTTGCTATTATCTCGTCAAATTGCTTGACGGTACGCGCAGCAGGAATCACCTGTTGATTATCAAAATGCATTCCATTCTCTCCTTCCCTTATAATACAGTGTGAACGCTCACCCTTATATTATGTTGAGAGTAACTACATCATTATAGCGCAGTTGTCGCTCGTTTTATTTCTTTCTTTACATCTTCTTCATATTGTGTCCGTTGCTGTGCTGTCCAGTTGAGTTGCTTAGCCATTTCATCTAGAATTGCCTCTTCATATTGTTGAACAATTGCCATTTGAAAGAACATATACCCTGTCCGGCGAACCATAAAGTCATTTGGATGAACGACCATTTCATGATGAATACCATACATTAATTGCGCATACAGCCATGATGGTAAGATTGGGTGTCCTTCCTTTACATAATTAAAAACAATTTCTACATTGCTACCATAATGCTGTGTTAAAAATTTGGCCTCTTCCTCAGATAAGCCTATTTTCTTGCCTACTCTTGTATAGTCATATAAGAAGGCATAAAATTTACTTGAGCCGCCAATATGGCCACCAGAAATCGGAATATTTTTTGTTGTACATGGAGAGGATTTAATACCAAATTGTTGCTCTAGCTCTTGTGTAATCGTATTTAATACGGTTTCAGCCATTTTACGATAGCCGGTTAATTTCCCACCAGCAATTGTTACAAGCCCCGATGGCGAAATCCACACTTCATCCTTACGAGAAATTTCAGATGGATTTTTTCCGTCCTCATGAATCAATGGACGAACGCCTGCCCAACTTGATTCAATATCCGCATCGGTCACCTTCACACTTGGGAACATATAACGAATAGCGTTCATTATATAATCGCGATCCTCTTGATAAATATCCATATTGCGAGCATCGCCTTCATAAAATGTATCTGTTGTCCCTACATATGTTTTTCCTTGTCGAGGGATCGCAAATACCATGCGGCCATCAGGTGTATCAAAATAAACAGCTTGTTTTAATGGGAATTTGGATTCATCAAAAACAATATGCACACCTTTCGATAAAATTAAATGCTTCCCTGCTTGCTTTCCTTCAATTGTGCGCACATCGTCCACCCATGGACCAGCAGCATTAACGACAGCCTTTGCACGAATTTCGATTGGATGATTTGTTAATAAATCCGTTGCAACAATACCACTTATTTTTTGCTGTTCATTATATAAAAAGTTTTCGGCTTTTATATAATTCAATAATGTTGCCCCTCTTTCAATGGCTGCCTTTGCTACTTCAATGGTTAAACGAGCATCATCAGTACGATACTCTACATACATACCACCGCCAAGTAATCCCTTAGTTTTCACTAATGGCTCCTTCTCAATGGTTTGACCTGTACTTAACATATAACGGCGTTCTGCACGTTTGACTCCTGCTAAAAAATCATAGACACGCAAGCCGAGATTTGTAGAGTATTTTCCAAATGTCCCTCCCTTATGAAAAGGTAATAACATCCAAACAGGTGTTGTCACATGTGGACCATTTTCATAAACAATGGCACGTTCCTTCCCTAACTCTGCTACCTCTTTTATTTCAAATTGCTTTAAATAACGTAAACCGCCATGTACTAATTTTGTCGAACGGCTAGAAGTCCCTGCTGCAAAATCCTGCATTTCCACTAATGCTACAGACAGACCGCGAGCAATAGCATCCAGTGCAATACCACACCCTGTAATACCGCCACCAATTACTAATAAATCGTACTCCCTATCTTGAAGCTCCTCTATTGTTTGTTGTCGTTGTAACGCAGAAGCTGTACTCATCATTTATTTCCTCCCTTATCATTTTAACGATAAAAAAAGACCATCAAAAGCATATGTACGCTAGGCACATATGTTTTCAATGGTCTCTCAGTTACTCAAACCTGCTATTAACTTACTTTTTATTGTAATATGCACATTCCAAAAAGGCAAGTTTCTGTTTAGTGACAGAATACTGCTTACCTCACCCTAATAAAGTAGGATTCTTTGTTATTCAACATAATTTACTTCAAAGCGATCAAGCAATGCACGCACTTCATCTGTTGATTTCGTGTTCATCAATTGGCTTCTTAACTCAC
Organism: Lysinibacillus sp. A1; assembly: GCF_000801965.1. NCBI lineage: Bacteria > Bacillati > Bacillota > Bacilli > Caryophanales > Bacillaceae > Lysinibacillus > Lysinibacillus sp. A1. The sequence continues at coordinate 37,924 of NZ_JSZM01000023.1, read as the reverse complement.
CGGCACCTCGGAATCCTTTGACATATATTTTGAAAAAGCGATGAAGTCCTGTGATAGAGCGTGGGAGTACTTCCTCATATTGATCTTGAAGATCGAGCTGCAGTCTTAAAAGGTCAAGATACTCTTTACTGCTATGCTCCTTTGGTTCTTTTTCAAAAGCAAAGGGATTTTTAAAAATACCTCGTCCAATCATTACGCCATCAATCCCATATTTTTCGGCAAGCTCTAGCCCTGTTTGTCGATCAGGGATGTCTCCATTGATCGTTAATAGCGTATTAGGTGCGATACGATCGCGTAATTTTTTGATTTCAGGAATGAGCTCCCAATGTGCATCAACTTGGCTCATTTCCTTTCTTGTGCGTAAATGAATCGACAGGTTCGCAATATCTTGTTTGAAAATATGCGTTAACCATTCCTCCCATTCCTCTACATCCTTATAGCCAAGTCGTGTTTTCACACTGACAGGCAGTCCACCCGCTTTGGCAGCTTGAATCAATTCTGCCGCCACATCAGGACGTAAAATAAGGCCACTCCCTTTTCCCCTCGATGCCACATTTGGCACAGGACAGCCCATATTAATATCGATACCTTTAAACCCTAGCTCTGCCATGCCTCTACTCATTTGACGGAAATACTCAGGATTATCCCCCCAAATATGTGCCACCATCGGCTGTTCATCTTCTGTAAAAATCAAACGACCCCGCACACTTTTCTGTCCCTCTGGATGACAATAGCTATCCGAATTCGTAAACTCTGTGAAAAATACGTCCGGTCTTCCGGCTTCACTGACTACTTGACGGAAAACAACATCTGTGACATCTTCCATCGGTGCCAGTACAAAAAATGGACGCGGCAAATCACGCCAAAAATTATCTATCATGTTCATTCCAAATCCTCTCACTATGGATAAAACTCTATACTCTCAGTTCAAAAATTATAAAGTCAAATGTTACACTTATATCATGCTTATTAACCTATTGTTCACTACATATATCACTTGTGAAAAACTATTATGAAAATGGACACTATTTATTTTAACGAAAATCAGTTCAAAATGGTATTTTAAATACAAAAAAGTAGCTGGTATAGGCTTTTGGGACTTACCTTTTGTTGTAGCCAATGCCATTATATAAAACCTGTTTCATTGATAAACCGCTGTCCGCATTTCAATGTCTTTCACTTTTTTTCATATGGATAACTCACACTTTTACGCAAAGAAAAAGCACCTCCTAATTGAAGTTTAAGTATCTAAACCTGAATTCAATCGAAGATGCTTTTGTATTTTTCTAACTATTGAGGTCAGTGCCGGTCATATCAATGTCTTTTCTATTATACAAACTCCAACCACGCGACCCACAATTTTAATATTTTCAAATCACTAGATTAAGCTTTGTTCAGCGTAAGTTCAGTACTTTTCATAGTTAATTTTAGAGCCTAACAAACATTCTATTCATGATTAAACTGTAGGCAGAAATTTTTCCGATTATGAATACAGACATTATATTTCACTCATCGGAGTTCCTCTGATTCCACAGAGCTTAGCAAGCTATCCACGACAAAGTCAAGCTGCTTATCTAGCGAGAAGATATCATTGTAGAAGAACAAGCCAAAGCTCATATCTATTAACCGGCCATCCTTCACGGCTGGAATGTTATTCCAAATTTGGTTGTCTGATAAATCTTCCATTCCTTCAAAGGCAGAGCGGAATACATAGTCACCAGCATACTGAGTCAACACTTCGTAGGAGACATCCATGCTGGTCGCATCATTCTTGGAGGTTTCTATTTTTTGTTGCACGATCTCAGGTGCTTTCATTCCCAAATATTGATAAATAATCTGTGATCCTCGTCCGTAACCCATCCCCACCATTACTGCCATAGAACCTTTGTTGCTTTCCATAACTGTGACTGTTTTGTCCAAAATACCAGCTTGCTGCAGCTTTTGCTTGCTTAGTTCCACCTTATTATAAAAATTGTCCAAAAGTTCTTTAGCTTGATCTTCTTTACCAAATGCTTTCCCCAGAATGTCCATACGTTCTTCCACTGGTAAGTCATATGGTATATAAAGAGTAGGGGCAATTTTATGAAGTTTGTCGTAAATTTCATCTGTTGTAACAATAATAAGATCTGGATTAAGGGCGAGCACCGCTTCTGGGCTCGGTTGCCCATCTCCTAAAGTGGTGATACCATCCAATTCGCTAGCGATTGCCGCATCGCCTTCCCCAACTAGAGTGGAAATACCAACAGGCTTTATTCCTAGAGCAAGCAGGTCACCCATTAAATACAGGACAACGACCCGCTGCGGGTTAACGGGTACTTCCACATCTCCTTTTAGTGTGTTCACAATTCTCGTTTGCGGCATCCCCTTAGCTTCAGCATTTGATGTAGTCTGTGTTTGCGTCTCTGACTGGCTCCCCGTCGCTCCCTTATTCACAGGCGCATTTGATGTACATCCCGATAACAACAGCATCAAGCTCAAGGCTGCTGCAAAAATTATTTCCTTGTTTCTTGTCTTCCCTAACATCAACAATTCCTCATTTCCCTTAGATTTGACTAATTTATATAGTTCTCTCTCATTGTATTGAGGTTGATAATCATTATCAATATCATTAATGTCCTTATCAGTTATCATTTTTATCCTGTACTCACTCGGTGTCATATGGTTATATTTTTTAAACATTCGGATTAAATTTAGTCCATCCACAAAACCGCACCCAACAGCAATTTCTTGAATAGTTGCATTTGTGTATTGCAAATGCCACTTAGCCGAATCCAACCTTTTCTCATTCAAGAGCTCCTGAGGACTTTTATGCTCGCGTTTTTTAAAAAGCCTAATTAACTGGCTCCTACTAATGGGTAGCATTTCAATAAGTTGTTGAATGGAAACAGACTCGCTATAGTGTTGTTCCAGATATTGCTTGACTATTACCACATAATCAGGCTGGCAATAAAGTATATCTCCCTTTTCTAACTCATTGTAAATCTCATAGACAATCTGATACAGTATAATCTTTGAATAAAATTGATTTAACACAGATTCTCGATTCCAATGGTTTTTCATATTCAAAAACTTCTCCATAAAAAAAGTGGGATTCCCTGGTGAGAATCCATACGTTTGTATAAACGGATTTATCTGTTCTAACAAGCGATAAATTTCTCTTTTGTAAAATGGCGGAGTTTCTGCTCTATATAGCACCATGTAAGTCTCGACACTGCTGCTTACAGGATGAATTGATATTTCCGTTCCTTTTCCTCCATGAAAAATACCAAAACGTTCCGATTGATATAGTGTTTGATCCAATTTTACATTAGCCGTTCCACCACAGGTATACACCAGCATACTAGTCGGCATTCGGTAACTTTGGATTGGTTTGTCCGGATGAATCAACTTGTAACGAACATCTATTAGTGAAATGGATGAGCGCGTCCATAGCCGAACAGCCTTATCGATCATTTCCTTTGTAAAGTTATTAGTTGAATCCATATCATTCGACATTCACCTTCACTCCTTCGATCCACATCATATTTGTATGGTAATATAAATGATAATGATTATCAACCTCATTGTAATTTCATAGTTTGACTTCTAAAATACACAAAAGCACGAGCTATGAATATGCTCGTGCTTTATCAAGTTAGTAAATGCCGTTCGTAATATGCTACTTTCTCACAAGCCACGCAACCGCTTCACAATGTGTGGAGTGCGGGAACATATCTACTGGTTGAATTTCTTGTGTTTGGTAGCCGCCATCCTCCAAAATTCGAAGGTCGCGTGCTAGTGTAGCTGGGTTGCAGGAGACATAGACCACTCGCTTTGGTCGTTGCTCTAAAATGGTTTTTAAAAGTGCTTCATCACAGCCTTTACGTGGTGGATCAACTACCAGTACGTCTGCTTCCTTTCCTTCCTTATACCATCTTGGTATAACTTCCTCAGCTGGGCCGGCCTCAAAATAAGTATTTGTAAAACCATTTAGGACCGCGTTACGTTTGGCATCTTCTATCGCTTGTGGGACAATTTCAACGCCCATGACTGCCTTTGCCTTTTGTGCAAGGAACAAGGAGATCGTTCCAATCCCACAATACGCATCAATCACTCGTTCATCCCCTTGCAAGTTTGCATAATCAAGTGCTTGTTTATAGAGGACCTCCGTTTGCTCTGGGTTGACCTGATAGAAGGAGCGAGCGGAAATTTCAAAGCGTACGTCGCCAATTGTGTCAATAATGACGTCCTTGCCCCAAAGGTTCAGTGTGTCATCACCAAAAATCACATTCGTTTTCTCATGATTCACATTTTGCATAATTGAAGTGACGTTCGGAACAAGCTTTTGAATTACTGCAATGGCTGCTTCTTTTTGTGGAAATTTTTTCTTTTTCGTCACAAGGACAACCATGACCTCACCTGTTGCCCGTGCTTTACGAATGACAACATGGCGCAACATGCCTTCGTGGGAAAGTTCATTGTATGGGCGCATGCCTATCGCTACTAATTCCTTTTTCAAGCCTGCTAAAATTGCATCTGCTTCTCCTGTTTGAATCAAGCAACGCTCCATATCCACAATGCTATGCGTCTTTGTTTTATAGAAACCAGCAATAGCTTGTCCTGCTTCATTTTCAGAGAAAGGAATTTGCGCTTTATTACGATAATGCCAAGGCTCTTTCATTCCTTTTACAGGCAGAACAGGCGCATCAATTTTACCAATGCGTTGCATCACATTGCGCACCATATTTTCTTTCCATTTGAGCTGGCCCTCATAGGATAAATGCTGTAATTGACAGCCCCCGCATTGCTTAAAGTAATCGCATGGAGCTTCTACTCGATCGGGTGATGGCTTAATAATATCTACAACTTTTGCAAAGCCATAATTTTTTAAAGTTTTCATCACATGGATTTCGGCTGTTTCGTTCGGAAGTGCGCCTTGTATAAATAATGGATAGCCATCCACCTTAGCGACACCATTGCCATCATGTGTTAAGTCTTCTATATAAACTGAAAGTCGTTCATTCTTTTTCACGGGTGCTGACATTCGTACATCCTCCATTTCAATCTCCTTATTGTAGCATGTGTTGGCGAATGAAAAAAGAACAAGACCTGCCCGTTATACGGTTCTTCTAGCTAACTTGAAAAAAGAGCCGCTATTCGCGACTCTTTCCTTGCTCTTTTGTTATATGATAATCCCTTGGTGCCCACCAAAATGCACACAAGATTCCAAGAATGACGACAATAAAAGGCGCATAAAAAATTAAAAAACTTTGCATATACTAATTTCCTCCTATGCGTGATTGTCTTCTTTTCCGGTCACATAGTTTTTATTGAACAAGAATAATTTCATCAATAAATAAAGTGATGGAAGTAGGAGACACAGTCCTAAAATAAAGGCAATGATTAAAGCAATTGCCATTTGTGTACTTGTGAAGCCATCATAAATCGTTAAATATGGATACAGTAAATATGGATATTGCGCAATACCATAAGCGAAAAATGCTACCGCAAATTGAGCAATCAGAAGTGCAACTGCAAGCCCATATTTTTTACGCATGGCAATGAGGAACACTGTAATCATAAATAATATGGCTGATATTGCAAACATCCACCATAAATTCACCATGTGACTATAACTTTCAGGGTTAATGGACTTCATCTCATACATGATGCCTAATGCGCTGATCATCAAAGGAGCTGCCCATAAAAGTGCATATTTTCTCATTAGCTTCGTTGCTTCCTTGTCATTCGCTTTATGAGCATACCAAGTTAAGAATACTGCAGAAATGTAAAGTACAGCGGCAATACTCAATACGACAATGCTCCAAGCAAATGGACTTGTATATAAAGTCCAATAGTTTAAAACAGGCTGCCCGTTAATGAGATCCACATACCCTCCACCAGCAATGGCAAAAACAACAGACAACGATGCAGGAATTAATAAACCTGCTACACCATAGGTCAGCGTGTACCCAATATGTCCTCTTGTACCATACGATTCAAAGGCATAATAGGAACCTCGAATGGCTAATAGTACAAGGGAAATGCTGACGGGTATAAGTAAAATGGTTCCGTAGTAAAAAGCAGTTTGCGGGAAAAATCCTACGATCCCTACAAAGAAGAATACCAAAAAGACATTGGTTACTTCCCAAACAGGCGATAAATATCGTTTAATAATATTCGTTAAAATATGATTCTTCCCAATCAGTAGGCTATAGGCGTTAAAGAAACCGGCACCGAAATCAATCGATGCGACAATGACATAGCCAAATAGAAAAATCCACAATACTGAAATACCTAGAATCTCTAATGTCATAGGATGTCACCGCCTTTTTCAGAGTGACGATCTTCAATCTCACGCTCAATAGGATTCTTTTTAAACATTCGCACCAAGACGACAACACTTCCTACCGCTAATACTGCATATACACCTGCAAACAACAATAGCATTAAATCCACATGGTCACTCGTTGTGGCCCCTTCTGGAGTTCGCATCAAGCCATAAAGAATCCAAGGTTGACGTCCAACCTCAGCAAGCCACCAGCCCGCTTCAATAGCAATGATAGAAAGCGGCCCCCCCGCCACAATGATCCATCGATACCAGCGTGAATGAATAAACTGCCAGCCCCGTGCTTTCCCTACAACATACAGTAATGAAACTAGCACCATAAACATACCTATGGACACCATAATATCAAAGAGATAATGAATATAGAGTGGTGGTAGATCCTCTTCCTCGAATTGATCTAATCCAATTACCTCTGCATTAGGATTAAAATGTGCAAGAATGCTTAAAGCATACGGAATTTTGATGGCATATTTCACTTCTTCTCCATCTAGCACGCCAAATAAAACAAGAGAAGCCTTTCCTTCCGTTTCAAAATGCCATTCCGCTGCAGCTAATTTTTCTGGTTGATATTCCGCTAAGTATTTTCCTGAGAAATCTCCAATCACAGCTGCTGCAATGGAGAAAATTAAACCAATTTTCATCAGTAACAGTAATGCTTTTTTATGGTATACATGTTTCGATCCTTTAAGCATTCGGTATCCTGCTATAGCGGCTAAAACAAATGCAGATGTCATATACGCTGTTACGAGTACATGCGCCACCTTTGTTGGCATAGCAGGGTTAAACATCGCTAAGAAGGGTTGAATATTAACAAGGTTCCCGTCAACAATATCGAAGCCTCTCGGGGCATTCATAAAGGCATTTACGATTGTAATAAATACAGCCGACATCGATGCACCTACTGCAACTGGAATTAACAATAGCATATGCTTTTTCTGACTATCGAAGCGGTCCCAAGTATATAAATAAATGCCCAAAAATATAGCTTCAAAGAAAAATGCAAACGTTTCCAAAAAAAGTGGTAATGCAATGGTTTGACCAGCTAGTTGCATAAAGTTAGGCCATAATAATGATAGTTGTAAACCAATTGCCGTTCCCGTCACAACACCCACCGCGACCGTAATGACGAAGCCACGTGCCCAACGTCTGGCCATTAAAATATAATGCTCATCATTCTTTTTATACCCAGTCCATTGAGCAATCATGATCATTAACGGGACACCGACCCCTATCGTTGCATAAATGATGTGGAACGATAAAGTTAACTCAGTTAATGCACGACTCCAATAGACTGCTGATTCGTTTATCATCTCATTGCCCCCTAGCTCCCAAATATTCTTCCAAGAATGGAAAGTAGCATAATGATTGCAACACCAAAGCTTAGCCAAATAAGCTTCTTCTCCTGTGACTTATACAAAAGCAACACTTCCTTTCCCTTATCCATACCCCATTTTCCACTATTACAACGAAAAAAACCTTTATAATGGACCGATATTTCAGCCTATTAATAAGGTTTCAAATTTTGTTCAAGTAATATACGCACATTTGCCAAACATTTTTCTTAATTCATTCACAATTCCTAATTCTAAAGGTTAGACTTACTACATATTCAATTTTTCGCTGCGGGCTATTTGCTTTACTCTATTATCTTTTTGGTCGTTTGATACGAAAGCTTAGGTGGAGTTTTTCAAGAGTACGCTGAATCCTTTATACTAAAAAGCTCATCCTCGTTAAAACGAAGATGAGTTTTTCATGTATTATATACGGTCCTCTTCGCGAATATCTGCAAGAGGGACAAAAATTTCGATATGACGCTTTAAATTTTCAAAGGTAGCTGGAGCGTCTCCGCCATATTCACCATCTAGATTAAGATGTACTTCGTTTTCAGTAGTGACTTTGACAACACTCGCTTTTTTGTAAATGACACGGTCATCATTTAAATGTTCGCCTCTTAATGCCATAGCCGCTAGTTGAATAAACTCAGGTAGGCTAACCTTCTTTAACACTAATAATGTAAAGAATCCATCATTGATACTTGCATCTGGTGCAAGTTTTTCAAAGCCTCCTACAGAGTTGGTTAAACCACATAAGAACATCATGGCATCCCCGTCAAACACTTCCCCATCATATTCTATACGCATATGAGAGGCTTTGATGGATGGAATCATTTCTACTGCCTTTAAATAGTAGGCTAACTGCCCAAGCATTGTTTTCATTTTACTTGGTACTTCATATGTTAGCTCCGTAATCCGTCCGCCAGCAGCAATATTGATGAAATAGCGTTCGCCATTTAATAGACCGACATCCACTGGCAATGTATCACCTTGTATAATAATGTCTACCGCTTCATCAATATTTCGCGGGATATGCACGGCACGGGCAAAATCATTTGTAGTGCCCATTGGAATTAGACCAACTTTCGGACGGTTTTCAAATGGACTTACACCTGAAACAACTTCATTTAAAGTGCCATCTCCACCAACTGCGATGATTATATCAAAGCCACGGTCTACTGCATCTTTTGCTGCAAGTGTTGCATCGCCTTCACCGGTTGTTGCGTGACAGGATGTTTCATAGCCTGCTACTTCTAATTTTTCCAACACCTCTGGTAGATGCTTCTTAAACGCTTCGCGTCCAGATGTAGGATTATAAATGATTCTTGCTCGTTTCATAACATACCTTCCTGCTTCATAAGATTCTATTTCATTCAACGATTTACTCGCTAAAATGTTGCTTTACTTTTGTAACGCGTTTGTCACCTGTTTTTTAAAGTCTTCATAGACATACGTCCAATATGCTTGGTTCGTTATATTTTCCTCACGAATCTCCGCATAAAGGGCCTTTTGAGCTTCTTCAAATGTTGGATCTTCTTTATCTGGTAAGCTTGCACGCTTCGTTACAACAAGCTCTTGTAATTCAGGTGCACGTGGACCCCATTTTCCAATCACCTCACCAGTACTGCTATCTAATAGCAAGTAAATTGGAATAGCACGACCTCCATTTGTTAAATAACGATCAATTAGATCTGTATCCGCATCACGGAACACTGTACGCATGTCCAATCCAGCTGCTTCAGCAACACGACGAACGATTGGATTGTTTAACATAGCATCTCCGCACCAATCTTCCGTAATCGTTAAAATTTTTGGTTGCTTGTCTTTTAATAATTCAATAAAGCCATCGTTTGTTGGCACTGCAAAGTCGTCATAAATGCGGAAGCTCTCTTCTTTAAGAGTCGTCATATTGTCCATATATTGTTGAATCGAAATAGCTTCATTAAAATATTGTTGTTCTGTTTTCATTGGTTCTCGTCCCCCTTATAATTATCTATTCTATATTTTGCTATGAAAACTCCTTTTAAACAACTATTAAGTGTTACAAATTTCAATTTTGTTACATTTATGAAAAATAATAGCCGAGAAAGCGATTAAGCTCTCTCGGCTACTATGTTTACAACGATTAATTATCGTTTGGCAATTTCTTGTTGCAATAATTTATTGACCATAGGTGGGTTCGCTTGACCTTTAGTAGCTTTCATAATTTGACCAACTAAGAAGCCAATAGCACGATCCTTACCATTTTTGAAATCCTCGATAGACTGTGCATTGTTATCTAAAACTTCTGTAACAATGGCTAGTAAAGCACCTTCATCAGAAATTTGAACTAAGCCTTTTGCTTTTACAATTTCTTGTGCAGAACCGCCATTTTCAACTAATTCAGCAAACACTTTTTTACCGATCTTAGAAGAAATAGTACCATCCGTGATTAATTTCACCATTTCAGCAAGGTTTTCAGGTGTTAATGCCGTATCCTTTAAGTCTTTTTGTTCTGCGTTTAAATAAGCAGAAACATCCCCCATCAACCAGTTAGCAGAAAGTTTTGCATCTGCACCGTTGACGATCATGGACTCGAAGAAGTCAGAAATTTCCTTAGAAATAACAAGAACCCCTGCATCATATGGTGTTAGTCCTAGCTCTTCAACATAACGTTTTTTACGAGCATCTGGAAGCTCTGGAATTTCTGATTTTACTCGCTCTAGCCATGCATCATCAATAGAAAGACGAACTAAGTCTGGCTCTGGGAAGTAACGGTAATCATCTGTTCCTTCCTTCACACGCATTAAAATAGTTTTACCCGTTTTTTCATCGAAACGACGAGTTTCTTGGTCGATAACGCCACCTGATAATAATACATCTGCTTGACGTAATTCCTCATGCTCTAACCCACGACGAACATAGTTGAAGGAGTTCAGGTTTTTAAGCTCTGTTTTTGTACCAAACTCTTCTTGACCATAAGGACGAATAGAGATGTTGGCATCACAACGAAGTGAACCTTCTTCCATTTTACAGTCAGACACATCTGTATATTGGATAATTGATTTTAATTTTTCTAAGTAAGCATACGCTTCATTTGGCGTACGAATATCCGGCTCAGATACGATTTCAACAAGCGGAGTACCTTGACGGTTAAAGTCTACTAGTGAGTGATCCCCAGCATGTGAAAGTTTACCTGCATCTTCTTCCATATGAAGACGAGTAATACCGATACGCTTTGTATAGCCATCTACTTCAATATCAATCCAGCCGTTTTTACCGATTGGTTTATCAAATTGTGAAATTTGATAAGCTTTCGGATTATCAGGGTAGAAGTAGTTTTTACGGTCAAATTTTGTTTCTTGTTCAATTTCCATATTTAATGCAAGAGCTGCACGCATAGCGAAATCTACCACATTTTTATTAAGAACTGGTAGGACACCAGGATAACCTAAATCGATTACTGTTGTATTTGTATTTGGTTCAGCACCAAAGTGAGCAGGTGCTGGTGAGAAGATTTTTGAGTTTGTTTTTAACTCAACGTGTACTTCTAAACCAATGACTGTTTCAAAGTTCATGTTATTTTCCCTCCCACATTTGAGGAACTTGTTTATGGAACTCCGTTGCTTGTTCAAAAGCATGAGCTACACGGTAAATAGTTGCTTCATCGAAGTATTTACCAATAATTTGTAAACCTAATGGTAGTCCGTTGTCCAAACCACATGGAATGGAAATAGCAGGTACACCCGCTAGGTTCATCGGAATTGTTAAAATATCATTTGCATACATTGTCATCGGATCATCCACATTTTCACCAATTTTGAAAGCTGGTGTTGGTGATGTAGGTCCAATGATGACATCGAAGTCTTCAAATACTTTGTCATAGTCTGCTTTAATCAGTGTACGTGCTTGTTGTGCTTTTTTGTAATACGCATCATACGTACCTGCGCTTAATGAATAAGTTCCAAGCATGATACGACGTTTTACTTCATCCCCAAAACCTTGTGCACGTGTTTCTTTATAAAGGTCCATTAAATTTGTCACGTTGTCTGCACGGAAACCATAACGGATACCATCGAAACGAGATAAGTTAGAAGACGCTTCAGATGAAGAAAGAATGTAGTACGCTGCAAGCGCATATTTCGAATGAGGAAGTGATACTTCTTCTACAGTCGCACCTAAGCCTTTTAATACCTCTAATGCCTCAAGCACTGATTGACGTGCTGCTTCGCCAACACCTTCACCAAGGAATTCCTTTGGTACTGCGATACGTAAGCCTTTAATATCACCAGTAAGGGCTGCAGCATAGTTTGGCACCTCTACGTCAGCAGAAGTAGAATCATTTGGATCTAAGCCTGCAATAGCCTCAAGTAATAACGCATTATCTTCAACATTGCGTGTAATGGGTCCAATTTGATCTAAAGAAGAGGCGAATGCCACTAGACCAAAACGAGACACACGACCATATGTAGGTTTCATCCCTACAACTCCACAGTAAGCTGCTGGTTGACGGATTGAACCACCTGTATCGGAACCAAGAGAGAATGGAACTTCTCCTGCTGCTACAGAAGCTGCAGATGCACCTGAAGATCCTCCTGGCACGTGATTTAGATTCCATGGATTTTTTGTTGTTTTATAGTATGAGTTTTCATTAGATGAACCCATTGCAAACTCGTCCATGTTTAGTTTACCGACTGTAATCATACCAGCTTCACGTAGCTTGTTGACAACAGTTGCATCATAAATTGGCATAAAGCCTTCCAAAATTTTTGAGGCACAAGTTGTTTCTAAGCCTTCTGTTACGATATTGTCTTTCACACCAATCGGAAGACCAAATAGCGGTCCACGCTCTTCAAATGGTACTTTATCCATTTCAGCTGCTTGTGCAGTTGCTTTTTCTTCGTTTGAAGCAAGGAATGCTTGTACATCGCCATCAAGCTTTGCAATGCGCTCGTATGCTTCTTTCGTTAAGTCAGCGATTGATAAGTTACCTGCTTTAATTTCCGCTTGTAACTCCTTAGCTGAACGTTCAAATAACGTCATGAGGAATCCTCCTATGTTTTAGTATTACATGATAGCTGGTACTTTTACTTGACCATCTTCTTGTTCTTTTACGTTTAACATCATTACTTCACGGTCTAGACCTTTCACTGCAACATCTTCACGCATTACATTGACTAATGGTAAAACATGCGTTGTAGGTTCAACATTTGCTGTATCTAGTTCGTTTAATTGCTCTGCAAAGTCAGTAATTTTACCAAGCTGTTCAGCAAACTTCTCAGCTTCCTCTTCAGTAATTGCAAGACGTGCTAAATTTGCCACGTGCTTTACTTCTTCTTTTGTTAATTTAGCCATTTTTTACACCTCCGAATACTTGCTCCATTTATTGTTTTTATTGATAACAATTGGGTTGGATAAAGTTTTAACCATGCCAATAATCATAACATTTTTCCTATTAAAAATCACAACTTTCACCAAAAATATAGAAACTTTCACTACTATAACGAAGTGTTGTTAATCTATACCAGTTGTTTTCCTTTAAGTATCTCTATCTACATAAAAAAATAGTCAGCACAAAGGCTGACTATTTTATTCATAGACATGTACATAAGGATCCGTATCATTGGCCTTTTTATTGATTAATGCCTCTGGACCATTGACAGAAGTGATACTCACCTCAACATGAATATTATTAAATCGATTGATTAAAATACCTGTCAAATATTGTGTAAATCCAATGATTTCTGCTTTACCGAAAAATTGAATAGGAATTTCGATCGTCAGTTTTTGAATTTCTTTATTGCGATAGAAACCTGTACCAATAACACTTGTATAATTTGAGAAATATTTATCAACATCTTGCTTAAAGATTTTGAAGTTTTTACTCACGTCTCGATAAACATCCTGCGAATCATCTGTTGGGAATAATACATAATTTTCATCTATCCCTTCCCAATCAGCAATGTTGTTCTGCCCAGCTTTTGCTACACCATAGCTGAAATAGGCGCCAGGAATAATCTGATTGCGGGCTTGTTGCTTAAACAAGCCAACAACAATTGGGATATCCTTTAGCTCATCACGTGTACGTAAACGTGAAACAATCTCAGCAGCCATTTTTTTGCCTTGTTCAACAAGCTCAGACTCTGATATTGGTTCCTCGTAATATTCGCCATACTGTTCTTTTTGATAATAATAAATAGAGTTAAGCGCAAGTCCTATTGAAATTCCACCTAATTTCACTTTATTATCTTTAGTTTTTGTTAAGTAATTTTGCTCAACAATATGAGATAAGTAAATAGGCGCCTTTTTTGCTCGCTCTTCGGGGGTCATTGTATCAGTTGTCGGTGGATTTAATCCATCTTCTGTCTGAGAGCTTCGAGCCAGCCAAGAGCTCACTGTACTTTCAGCTAAATATTGACCCTCTTGGAAGTAATAGTTTTCAGTGTCAAACTCATGGTGAGAGAGACGCATTAAACCTGCTTCTACTTCCTTCATATCATATTTCGTATAAATATTAGATACAACTAGACCTCTACTGGCACTCTCTTTATAAGGAATAAGTGTCTTATAATAAGATTCATCAATTTGTATGCTGGGGATAATAGTTGTTTCAGTTTTTTCATCTTGTTGTGTTTCCTGCGTAAGCTCTGTTCCCCCTTCATTAGAAGGTACACAGCCGACTAACATTGCAGCTGCTACAAGTGCTGGAATGAGTCGAAAAGACTTCATTTTATTTAGTGCTCCTTTACTCATATTCAATTTGGTTCGACGAATCACTGATAATAATCATTAGCATAATTCATACCTTTCTTGGGGTATGTCATCAGTGTATTTATTAGATGAGGTTAAGTTGTTCAATTAAGTTTTCTTCATTCCAAACTTCAATACCTAATTGCTCAGCCTTTGCTAGCTTAGAGCCTGCATCCTCGCCTGCGATAACAAGGTCCGTTTTTTTGCTGACACTGCCTGTGACAGTCCCACCTAACTCTTCTATTTTCGCCTTTGCTTCGTTACGTGTCAATTGCTCAAGTTTACCAGTTAAAACAATTGTTTTTCCTGCAAAAGGATTATCGCCTACCACTACTTCTACTTTTTTTCCTTTAAAGGTCATATTCACGCCTACCTCAGCAAGACGTTCAATGACTGCACGTGCGTCATCGTTTGAGAAATATTCAACCAATGAAGATGCCATTTTATCACCAATCTCATAAATAGCCACAAGTTGTTCCTCTGTTGCTGCCATGACAGCTTCCATCGAACCAAATTGCTCTGATACGATTTTTGCAGCCTTTTCACCAACATGACGAATTCCTAGACCAATCAATAAACGCTCCATCGAGTTTTCCTTCGAGGCTTGAATCGCATTGACTAAATTGGTGGCAGATTTTTCGCCCATCCGTTCTAGTTCAACCAATTGCTCTATTGTTAAATGATATAAATCAGAAACATCATGTATGAAGTCTGCACGTAATAACTGCTCAACTACTTTATCTCCAAGGCCATCAATATTCATAGCATTACGAGATACAAAATATTTAATGCTTTCTGCAATTTGAGCAAAGCATGCAGGATTTACACAGCGTAAAGCAACTTCACCCTCAATACGAATCAATTCGCTATCACATACCGGACAATTTTGGGGCATCTCAAACGGCACAGAGTTTTCAGGACGCTGCTCGATTAGCACACCGACCACTTGTGGAATAATATCACCAGCTTTTCGAATAATGACTGTATCCCCGAGGCGTATATCTTTCTCTCGAATCAGGTCTTCATTGTGTAATGAAGCTCGTTGCACTGTTGTCCCCGCTACTTGAACTGGCGTTAAAATAGCTGTTGGTGTGACAACCCCTGTACGTCCCACTGTTAAATCAATATCTAGTAATGTCGTGACAACTTCCTCTGCTGGGAATTTATAAGCAATGGCCCAGCGTGGACTTTTTGCCGTATAGCCCAGCTCATCCTGTTGAGCATAGCGGTCGACTTTTATAACGATCCCATCAATTTCATAGGCTAAATGTGGACGGTTTTCTGTCCAATGCTCAATAAAGGCCATTACTTCTTCGATTGTAGAGCAGCGCTGCCGCTCTTTATTGGAAGGGAAGCCTAGATCCTCTAAATAATCAAGCATTTCTGCATGTCCGTCGATACCATAAACCTCACCATCACCACCAATGGCATAGATGAAAGTCGATAGTTGGCGACTTGCTGCAATTTTAGGGTCTAACTGCCTCAAAGAGCCTGCAGCAGCATTACGTGGATTAGCAAATAATTCTTCACCATTGTCAGCACGTTGGGCATTTAATTTTTCAAATGATTTTTTTGGCATGTACGCTTCACCGCGTACTTCTATTGTAATCGGTTCTTTTAAACGGAGTGGTATCGCATGAATGGTCTTTAAATTGGCTGTAATTTCTTCCCCTACAACACCATCTCCTCTTGTTGCGCCTTGGACAAACACGCCATTTTCATATTTTAACGAAATGGCAAGACCATCTATTTTCAGCTCACATACATAAGAGAAATGATCCCCAATAGCCTGTCGAACCTTACGATCAAATTCTTGTAAATCTGCTTCGTTAAAAGCGTTTGATAGACTTAGCATCGGGTAATCATGTGTCACCTTTTTAAAGCCTTCTACAACTGTTCCTCCAACACGCTGAGTAGGTGAATCGGGAAAAATAAGTGATGGATTGGCCTCTTCTAAGGCAATCAATTCATGCAATAATTGATCATAAACACTGTCAGCAACGACCGGTTTATCTAGTACATAATAGGCATAACCATATTCATGTAATAATTTATTTAACTCCGCTATTCGTTGTTCTATTTCGTTCATTTACGTTCCTCCGCTTACGCTTTTTCAATCGGTGCAAATTGTGCCAGTAATCGCTTAATACCAATTGGTTGTGGAAAAGCAATATCAAGCTCAGTACTATCACCTTCGCCTTTTACACTTACAACCATACCTGTGCCCCACTTTTTATGGACGGCTTTATCTCCAGCCTTCCAGCCATACTGATCTCCGCCTGTTGATTGTAAGCGAGCTGTGGCAGGCTGAGTTTGTTGAACGGACCCAAGTGTACGTTTTTGATAACCACCTGTTGAACGATTGCTAGTAGCAAACGGTACATTCGTTTTAGCACCAGCTTTGGAAATAGACTCGGTAATATCTTCAGAAATCTCACCTAAAAATCGGGAAGAATTATTAAAGCTTGAACGGCCAAAAATTGTACGGCTTTGTGCACATGTTAAATATAGACGTTCCTCTGCACGCGTCACACCAACATACATAAGGCGGCGTTCCTCTTCCATTTCATCTTGATCATCAAGGGAGCGTGAATGAGGGAAAATGTTTTCTTCCATACCGATAATAAAAACAATAGGAAACTCCAAGCCCTTAGCAGCATGCATCGTCATTAAAATAATATTTCCCTTGGATGCATCCTCTTTATCAAGAGCATCGATATCAGCTATTAATGCTAAATCCGTTAAAAACGCTATGAGACTTTTATCATCACTGCGCTCCTCAAATGCTTTTGTGACAGATAAAAATTCTTCAATATTTTCTAAACGACTTTCAGCTTCTATTGTCTTTTCATTTTGTAGCATTGTGCGGTAGCCAGATTTATCAATGACTTGCTCAACTAGTTCTGTGACCGATAAATATTCTTGCATTTCTGTAAAGCCTTTAATCATTGCATAAAATTGTTCTGCTGAGTTCGCTGCTTTCCCAGACAGACCCATGAAAATGAGATCATTCATAGCATCAAAAATGGAGCGATCCTGCTCGATAGCATAGCGGGCCATTTTCTCAAAAGATGTGGCACCAATACTACGCTTTGGTTCATTAATAATACGTGCAAGTGATAAATCATCGTCATTATTAGCAATTAGGCGCAAATAAGCAAGTAAGTCTTTAATTTCTTTTCGATCATAGAACTTTGTCCCGCCAACAATTTGATAAACCATATTAGATTTAACTAGCACTTCCTCCATCACACGAGACTGAGCATTCGTACGATATAATATGGCAAAATCATCAAATGTACGATTTTCCTTTTCCATCAACTGTTGGATGGTTTGTACAACAAATTGTGCTTCTTCCTGCTCATTATAAGCTTTGTATAACGCAATTTTTTCACCCTCTGCATTTTCTGTGCGCAGTTCTTTTGGATAACGTGTTGTATTATTTTGAATGACGTCATTTGCTGCTTGTAGGATGCGTTTAGTCGAACGATAATTTTGTTCAAGCATAATCACTTTAGCATTCGGATAATCCTTTTCAAAGGAAAGGATATTACCAATATCTGCACCACGCCAGCGATATATTGATTGATCAGAATCCCCTACAACACAAATATTTTTAAATTTCTTAGCTAATAATTGCACAAGTAAGTATTGGGATTTGTTAGTATCCTGATATTCATCTACATGAATATATTGAAATTTATTTTGATAGTATTCCAGCACTTCTGGTACACGCTTGAACAACGTAATAGTTGTCATAATTAAATCATCAAAATCAAGGGATTGGTTGCGACGTAATCTTTTTTCATAACCTTTATAAACACGTGCAACGGTTTGTTCATAAGGGTTTTTATCATTCATTTGACCCGCGTAATCATCTGCTGTAATGCACTCATTTTTGGCTGCACTAATAGCATTTAAAATTGCTCGTGGCTCAAACCGCTTCGGATCGATATTCTCATCCTTCATTACATTTTTGATCACCGAAAGTTGATCCGTAGAATCTAGAATCGAAAAATTACGAGATATGCCTAGTTGATCAACATTGCGACGTAAAATTCTCACACACATGGAGTGGAAAGTTGATACCCACATACTATCGCCAGTCCCATTGCCTAGAATACCGTCAATACGCTCTCGCATTTCTCGAGCAGCTTTATTAGTAAATGTAATGGCTAAAACTTTGGATGGATATACTTCCTTTTCTATGATTAAGTAAGCAATACGATGTGTTAATACTCGTGTTTTTCCTGATCCAGCACCAGCCATGATCAGTAGTGGTCCCTCAGTGGTTTTGACTGCTCTTTCTTGTTCAGGATTCATCCCTGCTAGTAAATTTTTTGTTAACTGTTCCATTTCGCACCGCCTTACAAACATTTGTTCTAAAATTATAACGTATTTTTAACAGCCTTAACAGTCGCAAGTGCCACTTTTAAATCATCATAAATAATATTTCCAACTACAACCGTATCTGCGAACCGGGCCATTTCCTCTGCCTGCTTGGCTGATGTAATTCCCCCACCATAAAAGAGCTTAGTATGCTTCAATTCATTTTTCACAGCACTTACTATCTCTGGATTTCCGTAAATTCCACTGTACTCTAAATAAAATACGGGAAGTTTAAAGAAATTTTCTGCCATACGTGCATAGGCTACGATATCGTCAATTGATAAATTGGTTGTAGCACCTGTTACTTGTGCCACTTTACAATCAGGATTTAAAATACAATAACCTTCTGCAACTAATTCATCCCACACCATGATATCTCCAAATTCTTTAATAGCTGCATGATGCAAATTTTTAATCCATTTTGGATCATCGCTATTTAATACCGTCGGAATGAAGTAATAGTCATAGCCCGGTGTAATCGCATCAATCGTGGAAATTTCTAAAGCTATCGGGACTTCGAACCTTCTAACACGAACAAGTAAATCTAATACCCCATCCAATGTCACATTATCTGTGCCACCGACTAAAATAACATCAGTTCCAGATTCACAAATTTTTTCTAAGTCTTCATCTGAAATGTCCTTTGCAGGATCTAACTTGAACACATGTCTCCATTCTAAATAATCCATTTATTTTACCACCTATCGTTTTCTATCTATTCGTTTACAAGTATAGCTTATGATGAACGACAAAAAAATGAAAAAGACTGAGTAGAACTTCTACCCAGTCTCATTTTCAACTATTATTTTGGTGCTTGAAACGGTTTCTCATCAGGATACAAACGACCTAGCATTTCATCATATGTATCGTTTCCATAATCAAAGCAACGACGAACACGTGAAATCGTTGCAGTACTTGCACCCGTTTCCTTTTTAATGGATTCATAGGTTTTCTTTAAACGCAATAAATGTGCAACCTCAAAGCGTTGTGCCAACGATTGAATTTCACTAATCGTACATAAATCATCAAAAAACTTATAGCATTCTTCGATGTCTTTCAGCTCTAACACTGCTTTAAATAATTGATCTGTTTGATGCCCTCGAATTTTTTCGATTTGCATGCAATTTTCCTCCCTTTAAGGCTGCGTTTTCACCATTGCTTGTAACCCTGGTGAAGATGGTACAAAATGGACCCAAGACTTTCCTGGTACTAGCTTTACAGGCTCCCCTGATTGCTCCACAGCCGTTGGTATTCCATTCACATTAGCCCATTTGACTTCCCTCAAATAGCCATTTTGAAATACATACGCATTTCCACCAGAAGTTAAATCAATTGTTTGGCGACCAATATCATCCACTATTTGGTGATCCATTTCAAAAAATAGAACATTTGCCAATGATAATGCTTCGCCGGTTAACATATCTTTTGTGTCCACGCCAGCCGATTGTCGTTCATAGTGATTACTTTGATGATCATACACATACGAATTGTGGAAATCTTCATTATTTCCGTAGTAAATGTCAACTTGACTTGTTTCAATGCCTATTTTACCACGTTCATCGGGTTCATAAAAAGCCTGAAGTACTTTTTCACTGTAATTCATTGAAGCGCCTACCATTTCAGCACCCTTTAGTATCTTTTCTGATGTAATATATGAATTGTGTGGTGCAATTCGTTCGCTTGATCGTTTAAAAAGAATACCATCATAAGCCATTCCATTGATATTATCGACTACACGATTATCTAGCATCGTTTTCGCCTCTGGACTATAGCCATGAGCTACATAAAAGGCATCGAAACCTTTTGCCATATCGATAAAATAGGAGCGTGCACTACGAACAGGTCCTATATTTTCAGGCAGCTCGCTTTGATACACTGCTAAAAAGCGAGTCACATTACCTTCTGCCAGCATCTCATAAATGATATCAGCTGCAGCTAACCCTGATTGCGGGCGTGCGGCTGGATGATTATTAATCGTCACGATAATAGGCCGCTGAGTTATTTCTTCTTGTACTGCTTCTCCTGTAAGTGGGGCTACGAATGCTGGTTGCTGCACATGGTCATCAACTACGGTTTCTTCCTGTGCTACAGTCTCATCTTCTTCTTTGACCTTTGGAATATCCTTCGAGCATCCTCCGATCACTAAAGCGCTAAATGCCATAGCCATTAATAACTTCCTTGATTTGAACACAAGCATTACTCTCCTTTGAACATTTACATATGAAAGTAACTGTTTACACTTTCATACATTAGCGCATAACAGCAGGTAATAATAACTTATTCTTCATTACATCGAAAATCCCTTTTGGTGTGATACGAATATATGGTAAATGGGTGGACTGTAAAAATAATAATGTGTAAATAGCATCCCCTAATTGATACCCACGATCTGCTAAAGCTTGCTTTAAAGCTTTTTCTTTCTCTGTTAGCGTCAATACATCCCCATCATATAAAAGCCCACCAATGGATAATGGTATATCTGCAATGACTTCCCCTTTTTCTACAAGGACAATGCCACCATTCATGGCCTTCATTTCTTCAAACGCTTTGATCATATCTTCTTTATTTTTTCCGATTAATAAAATATCGCCTGTGTTTGAGTAGGACGATGCAAAGCCTTGAACACCTGTTGCAAATCCTTTAATCATTGTATTTACATGCCAGTGACCTTGTCGGTTTATTAACATTAAATAGCACTCATCGTGATTAGCCAGTTGCCCTTCTCTAGTAATTAATGAATTATAAGGTTTTGTAATGACATCATTCACAAGCTCAATTCCAAAAGGCATTGAAAACTGGAAATCTTGTGAGTCTAAGGAAAAATCTAAATTGAACGCAGGGATAGCAGAATAATCGATGGCTGCCAGTCTATGAACACGTTCTCCATCACGTTTTAGCCAAACACCTTTTGATAGGACACTTTCTGGTACAGGATGATATTCATCTTGTAAAATATTAAGTGAGGCAAAGCGACCTGTCGCGATAAAACCATGTAAATTGGACATATTATAATAGCGTGCTACATTATACGAAGCCATTTGGTAGGCATCAATTGGAGAAACTCCTGCATCTAAGGCTACTTGAATACATTTATCCATCACGCCATCTTCATGGAACGAAGGTGGTGAACCATCTGTTGTCATCATTAAATGATCAAAAATCGGAAGCTCTTTTTCTACGATTCCTTTTAGTAGATGCGGTAAATCTGGTCGAATGGATGAATGACGTAATGTAACAGCATAGCCTTGCATGATACGACGTTCCACTTCTTCCACTGTCATCGCTTCATGATCGCCATCTGCACCAAGAAGTTTCATACGAGCTAAAGTTCTCTCGGAGGCACCAGGGAAATGACCTTCGATTTTTTTACCTAGTCCCTTTGCCATTTGCATGCGATACAGCATTTGATCGTCCCCATGTAACAGCTTAGGCCAGCCTGTCAACTCTCCACCAAGCAAAACATCACTTCGCTCTAACCATTCTAATATAGATGTGTTAGAGAATACCTCTTCCTCCTGCTCCAATTCGGTTTGCGAATCAAAGCGAGTCCACCAATAAAAAGAAAACGGTAACTTTTTCAAATGATCTAAAATTGAAAACGCTTTCTTATTTTCTAAATTTAAAACAAAACTTAAATTATCGGAAATAAAAGTCGTCGTCCCTAGCTGACCACAAAAATCTGCAAAGGATTGTGGATGATACAGCTGGAAAGGATGTACATGTGGCTCAATATAGCCTGGTACAATAGTTTTCCCTGTACAATCCACCACTTCTGTTCCTTCTATTAAAGGAGGCATTCTGTCACCAGCATAGACAATGCGGTCCCCTAAAATCCAAATGTTTCCTACTATCCACTGTTTCAGCATACTATGCAAATACCTTGCATTTTTCAACACAATATCAGGTGCCTTTTTTCCATCAATTACTGCTAATTGCTGACGTATTTTTGTTATTTTCCATACTGGATCCATGCTATTCGCTCCTTCCTAAAATTACGTAATTTTTCATTGTGTAAAACCAATTTGGAATCACATACTACTATTGCATATCGCATACTTTCATAAAATTTATGCTTTATGCAATCATCTTGTTTCAATCGTAACACAGCACTTTCATAAAGCAAAGTGCACCTCGCCTATTTTTTCCACAATGACTAAAGGAGGAAGTATTATGATGCAGCAAGCAAATTTAAGCGAAAAAAATGCATTTTGTCGTTTTGCCATGGGTACAAGTTTGACAGCATTTGGTATCGCTAAAGTTTCAAGAAATCCTAATTGTACAAAGGGTCGATTGATGATTGCATTAGGAGCCATGAAAATGGCAGAAGGACTCTTTAAATATTGTCCAACCAAGGCTCTCATGAGCACTAATATGCAAAATGCCATGAATACCTCTATGCAAAGTATGTTCAGTGGGCAAAATTCTATGTCCTCTGAGCAAATCGATAAGCTCATGAAGGATTTCTCTTCTGCAATAGCTGGCAATTCTTCAGGTTCACAAGCAACTGCTTCAAAGGAATCTGATACCAGCGCTTCAACCCAAAATTCCTCAACAAGGAGCAATTCTACATCGAATAATGCTCAAAACCCTTCTTAGTCAAAGGAGCCGTCCCAATCTAATTTGGAGACGGCTCTTACCTCTTACGTTTGAAACTTTAAGAGGTTTCATCAGAGGAGTAAAAATATTTTAAATTTTAGTGAAAATAATGATTATTTGAATGTACGCCAGCCAATATCTTGGCGGAAGAAAAAGTGATCCCAGGTTTCTTTAGCAATGCCAGCATATACTTTTTGCTGTGCTTCTTGTAAAGTAGGCGCTTTAGCCCCAACTAACAGGACACGACCACCATTCCCAACAAATTGACCATCTACTAATTTTGTACCTGCATGGAATACAGCATATGACTTAGATAGTTCCTCTAAATTTGGTAATGCTTTGCCTTTTTCAACATCGCCTGGATATCCTTCAGCTGCAATAACAACACCTAGCATAGCATCTTCCGACCATTGCAAATCAAATGGCTGCTCGTTCATTAATGCCATCATAAATGCCCCAAAGTCGGAAACCATTCGAGGTAAAACTACTTGTGTTTCTGGATCACCAAAACGAGCATTAAACTCAATAACCTGAGGGCCTTTCTTCGTTAAAATTAAGCCTGCATATAAAATACCTGTAAAGGAAGCGCCATCCGCCTCCATCCCTTTAACAGTTGGCTCAACAATCGTTTGGTAAGCAATATCTATAACTTCTTGTGATATTTGTGGTACTGGAGAGTAAGCACCCATCCCACCTGTATTAGGTCCTTTATCACCGTCATACGCTCGTTTATGGTCCTGTGCAATCACCATAGGATAAATTTGTCCTTTATGCACAAAAGACATAAAGGAGAATTCTTCCCCGTCTAAAAATTCTTCGATGACTACGCGAGAAGATGATTCACCAAAGCGTTGATTGCCAATCATATCTTGTACAGCTTCAATAGCTTCTTTCTCTGTCATCGCCACAACAACACCCTTACCAGCTGCTAAGCCATCCGCTTTAATAACAATGGGTGCGCCTTGTTCTTTAATATAAGCAATAGCTTGTTCTGCTTCAGTCAATGTTTTATGGGCTGCTGTTGGTATATTGTATTTATTCATCACTTCTTTTGCATACGACTTACTACTTTCTATTTGAGCTGCCGTCTTTGTCGGACCAAAAATACATAATCCACGAGCTGTAAAGAAATCGACAATGCCTTCAGCAAGCGGTTGTTCTGGGCCGACAAAGGTTAAAGCAATATCATTTTCCTTGGCAAATTGGGCAAGTCCTGCAAAATCCATTGTGTCAATACTAACAACCTCTACCTCGCCTCGCATTCCGTCATTTCCAGGTGCTACAAATACTTGGTTAACGGATGGAGAAATGCTAAATTGTCTAGCGATTGCATGCTCACGACCGCCACTTCCGATTACTAATACATTCATTTTAGAGAATCCTCCTCTTTGTAAGTAAGACCGAGATGAACCCACATCTCGGTCTGTTTAATGTCATTATTAATTAATGTTTAAAATGGCGTACGCCTGTAAATACCATAGTAATGCCGTATTCATTCGCTTTATCGATTGAATCTTGATCTTTAATAGATCCACCTGGCTGAATAATAGCTGTAATACCAGCTGCAGCTGCAGCCTCAACAGTATCACTCATTGGGAAGAATGCATCTGATGCCAATGCAGCACCTTTTGCTTTTTCACCAGCTTGCTCAAAGGCAATTTTCGCAGCACCAACGCGGTTCATTTGACCAGCGCCTACACCAAGTGTCATTTGAGAATCCGTTACAACGATCGCGTTTGATTTAACATGCTTAACAACAGACCAACCAAGTTGCAATGCTTCCCATTCTTGTTTTGTTGGTTCACGATCTGTTACTACCTTTATATCTGCATTGGCAAAACCATAGCGATCCGGTTCCTGTACAAGAAGACCGCCCTCTACAGATACTACATTAAATTGATCTTGCTTCGCTTGCTCGAACGGAATTATTAATAAGCGAATATTTTTCTTTTTCGTTAAAATATCGAGTGCCTCTTGTGAGAAAGCAGGAGCAATAATAATTTCTAGGAAAATATGACTTAGCTTCTCAGCAGTTGCTGCATCCACTTCCATATTCAGAGCGATAATTCCACCAAAAATAGATGTTGGATCTGCTTCATACGCTTTATCAAATGCTTCCTCTAGTGTGACACCTGTTCCAACTCCACAAGGATTCATATGCTTTACAGCAACTGCAGCTGGCATTTCAAACTCTTTCACGATTTGCAAAGCTGCATTCCCATCTTGAATATTGTTATAGGATAACTCTTTACCATGTAATTGTGTTGCATAAGCTAATGAGAAATCAGAGCCAAGACGTTTTTGGTAAAATGCCGCTTTTTGGTGCGGATTTTCACCATAGCGTAAGTTCTGCTTTAATTCATACGTCATTGTTAAGCTCTCTGGGAACTCTTCTTCTGTCAAATAGTTCGAGATATACGAATCATAGGCGGCTGTGTGACGGAAAACCTTTGCAGCCAATTTACGACGTGTCTCAATTGTTGTGGCACCACCAGCTTTTAGTTCCTCTAATACTGTTGCATAGTCATTGCTGTCTACGATGACTGTTACATATTGATGGTTTTTTGCAGCGGATCGTAACATTGTAGGGCCACCGATATCAATGTTTTCAATTGCATCATCCCATGTTACATTAGGCTTTGAAATTGTTTCAACGAAAGGATAAAGATTGACACAAACAATTTCTATTGGCTCAATTCCATGCTCATTCATTTGTGCCTGATGAGAGTCATCATCAAATTTCCCTAATAAACCACCGTGAATCATTGGATTTAATGTTTTAACACGGCCATCTAAAATTTCTGGAAACTTCGTTACTTCATCTACTGCTGTTACAGCTACTGCATTGTCCTGTAGCATTTTTTTAGTACCGCCAGTTGATAAAATTTCATAACCTAATGCTACTAATTCCTTTGCAAATTCTAAAATACCATCTTTATTGGAAACACTGATTAATGCACGTTTTGTCACAACAATATCCTCCTAATTTTTATCGTGCTCTTGCACGAACTAACTTGCTGTCAAAGATTCATAGAGTTAGGTGTTGAGTGTTGAGTAAGGTTCTCGACCTAACTCCTCCTTCAGTTATTGTAATAATTGCTGTAAAGCCTTTGTATATAATAAATGCTCTTGCTTATGGATAGCAGCTTCTGTTGCCTCTCGATTTCCTTCAATAACAGGTACAGCAGCCTGTGCGATAATTGGGCCAGTATCCATTCCTTCATCAACAAAATGCACCGTTACACCCGTTATTTTCACCCCATGATTCAATGCTTGTCCGATAGCATCCTTCCCAGGAAAGGCTGGTAATAAGGAAGGATGAATATTAACAATTCTCTGTGGAAAGGCTGCTAATAATACATCACTAATTAAACGCATATATCCTGCAAGGACAATCCATTTCACATCGCACTCATGTAGAGCATCGACAATTGCTGACTCGTAAGCGGCTTTCGAGGGAAAATCTTTCGGGTTCAAGGCTAACACTGGAATTTCAAAGTGTTCAGCACGTGTCACTACATATGCACCGGGCTTATCTGTCACTACTAGCTCAACCTTTGCATGCAGTTCCCCACGTTTAATAGCCTCCTGAATGGCTTGAAAATTACTACCGCTTCCTGATGCGAACACGGCAATTTTTGTTGGTGCAGTCATTACACTAAACTCCCATCATGTGTCCCATTAAACACTACTCCGTCTCCTTGAATGACACGACCGATTGTATAAGCCTTTTCACCATTTGCTTCTACCGCTGCCATAACTCTATCAGCTTCTGCTGCTGGAACAGCTATGACAAAACCGATCCCCATATTAAACACATTATATAAATCCTTATCCTCTAATTGACCTTTATCCTTTAGGAATTCAAAGATACGTAATACAGGCCATGAACCTAAGTCAATTTCTGTTGCTAATCCTTCAGGCATCATACGTGGTAAATTTTCATAGAAACCTCCACCAGTAACGTGGGCACAGCCGTGAACATCTGCTGCTTTTAAAGCCGCTAATACAGGCTTAGCATAAAGCTTTGTTGGGACTAATAGCGCCTCACCGATTGGACCTAAATCTTCATAGTTTTCTACAATGGCATCCACCGCATATTGATGATCTGCAAAGACAATTTTACGTACTAAAGAATAACCGTTTGAATGCACACCACTCGAAGCAATACCAATAAGTACATCGCCCTCGACAATTTTTTCTCCTGTCACAATGGCAGACTTTTCACAAGCCCCCACCGCAAAGCCAGCTAAATCATATTCATCTTCTTCATATAGACCTGGCATTTCTGCTGTTTCGCCACCAATTAGAGCTGCACCAGATTGCACACAGCCATCCGCTACCCCTTTAACAATTTGCTCAATTTTTGCAGGCTCTGCTTTCCCAAGTGCTACGTAATCTAAAAAGTATAGCGGCTCCGCTCCTTGTGCAACGATATCATTCACGCACATTGCTACACAATCCACACCAATAGTATCGTGCTTGTCTACCATGAATGCTAGCTTTAGCTTTGTCCCTACACCATCAGTTCCTGAAATAAGAACAGGTTCTTTTAGATTTAGTTCTGACAAGTCAAACATACCACCAAAGCCACCAAACGTTCCCATGACACCTAGCCGGTTCGTACGTTCTACATGAGATTTCATTCGTTTTACAGCTTCATAGCCCGCTTCAATATTTACACCTGCTTGTTCATATGCCTTTGACACGCAGAGTTCCTCCTTATCATCTAAATCGCCTACGAGTACCCTAGAATTTTTTATAATCTTCTAGAAGACACTCATTCATTGCGATGTATTTCTTAACGTAATAGTTCCTTTTCATGTGGTAAGATGGTATCCGGGAAAATCTCAGTTGGATATTTACCTGTAAAGCATGCAAGGCATAGTCCACGGTTTTCATCTTCATATGGACGTGCAATGGTCTCAACCATGCCTTCAACAGAAAGGAAAGTCAGAGAATCTGCACCAATTACTTCACGAATTTCATCTACTTTATGACTAGATGCAATAAGTTCCTCATGTGTTGACGTATCAATGCCATAATAACAAGGATTTGTCATAGGTGGGGACGAAATAACCACGTGAACCTCTGCTGCACCAGCATCTTTTAACATTTTGACAATTCGACGTGAAGTTGTTCCGCGTACAATAGAATCGTCCACCATAACTACGCGTTTACCTTTGACAACTTGAACAACTGGTGAAAGCTTCATTTTCACACCACGTTCGCGTAATTCCTGTGTCGGTTGAATAAAAGTACGCCCTACATAACGATTTTTAATCAGACCAAGTTCATAAGGTATACCACTTTCTTCTGCAAAACCGATGGCAGCTGAAATACTAGAATCTGGTACCCCAGTTACAACATCAGCCTCAATATGTGCACATTCACGAGCAAGCTGTTTCCCCATACGTTTACGTGCCATATGGACATTAATACCATCAATATCCGAATCAGGACGTGCTAGATATACATATTCCATCGCACACATAGAACGCTTTTCCATATCAGCAAAGCGGTCTGACTTAACGCCCTCATCGTTAATAATTAATAATTCACCTGGTTCTACAGAACGAACGAATTCTGCTCCTATTAAATCAAATGCACAAGTTTCAGAAGCTACTACCCAGCCTTCTCCTAACTTTCCAAGAGAGAGCGGGCGTAAACCATGTGGATCACGTGCAACAAGCATTTCATCCTTTGTCATAATTAAGCAAGAATACGCACCCTTTAATAATGAAAGGGCATTTTTCACCTTAGCTCTAAATGGTGAATGCGAACTTTTCTTAATAAGATGCGCCAGCACTTCTGTATCAGAGCTAGAATGAAAAATACTACCTTGTCGCTCTAAATACTGTTTCAGATGTGTCGCATTGACTAAGTTACCGTTATGGGCAATGGAAAGGCTGCCAGTTGAGGAATGGAATAATAATGGCTGTACATTTTCAATACCGCCACCACCAGCAGTTGTATAACGAACATGGGCAATTGCTGCTTTGCCGTTCACTGCCTTTAATTTATCTTCGTTGAAAACATCATTAACTAGTCCTTCGCCTTTCACCGCGCGAAGGTGCTGACCATCAGAAACGACGATACCTGCGCCTTCTTGACCACGGTGTTGAAGAGCATGAAGCCCGTAATAACTAAGGTGTGCTGGATTTGGGTTACCCCAAATGCCAAACACCCCACATTCTTCGTTTAAGCCTCTGAGTTCAGCAAGCATGGGATTGCTCCTTTCCAATTAGAACGGAATTCCTCCACTGTACCTTCTACAAGCACACCTTTGTCCCCGTTGATTTTAACAAGTGCATCGTTTGTTACGACACCAATTTTATGAGCATCTTTGATGATTTCGACAAATGCAGCTGCATGTTCTTCTTTAACTGTGACAACAAAACGTGATTGACTTTCACTGAATAACGCAGTTGTAGCAGAACCCGTTAATGCAACGTCAACACCAAGTCCATTTGCACTGAAAGTTTTTTCTGCGATAGCCACTGCAAGTCCACCTTCAGCCACATCATGTGCAGACTGCACAAGACCAGCTTTTATAGCTTTTAATAAAGCCTGCTGACGTGCTGCTTCCATCTCTAGATCGATAGCTGGTGCCTTCCCAGAAATAACGCCATTATTTAATAATTTTTGAAGCTCTGAACCACCGAACTCAGTCGTTGTTTCCCCAATGACAAATACGATATCTCCTGCGGCTTTTACTTCCTGTGTTGTAACATGGGCTAGGTCTTCAATTAGACCTACCATACCAATTGTTGGTGTTGGATAAACGGCTTCACCTGAACGCTCATTATAAAGCGATACGTTACCGCCAATTACCGGTGCATTCAATGCTGTACATGCAGCCGAAATACCATCAGCAGATTTTTCAATTTGCCAGAAGATTTCTGGCTTCTCTGGATTACCAAAGTTTAAACAGTCTGTAATTGCAAGGGGTGTACCACCAGAAGCAACAATATTACGAGCTGCTTCAGCCACTGCAATAGCGCCGCCTATCTCAGGATCTAAATAAATATAGCGAGAGTTGCAGTCTGTTGTCATGGCTAAACCTTTATTTGTACCACGTACACGAATAACTGCAGCATCTGAGCCTGGTTTAACAACAGTTGACGTACGAACCTGATAATCGTACTGATCGTAAACCCATTCTTTCGAAGCAATTGTCGGTGCTTTTAATAAAGCATTTAATGTTTCTTTATAATCCGTAACAGCTGGCTCTGTATTTTCAATTGCTTGGAACTGAGCATAGTAAGCAGGTTCAGCAGATGGTTTATGGTAAACTGGTGCATCCTCGGCTAACGCATCAGCAGGTACTTCTGCCACTACTTGTCCATCGTGTAAAAGACGAAGCATTTTATCATCTGTAACACGGCCTATTGCTACCGCATCTAAATCATATTTATCAAAAATCGCCTTAATTTCATCCTCGCGACCCTTTTTCACGACTAATAGCATACGTTCTTGAGATTCAGATAGCATCATTTCGTATGCTGTCATACCTGTCTCACGTTGAGGTACTAAATCTAAATTCATTTCTACACCAGAACCAGCCTTTGAAGCCATTTCTGCTGAAGAGGAAGTAAGACCAGCTGCGCCCATATCTTGAATCCCAACTAGAGCATCAGATTTTACAACTTCTAAACATGCTTCAAGTAAAAGTTTCTCCATGAATGGGTCCCCTACTTGTACTGCTGGACGTTGATTTTCTGATTCCTCTGTTAATTCTTCTGAAGCAAATGTTGCACCATGAATTCCGTCCCGTCCTGTTTTCGCACCCACGTACATAACTGTATTTCCAACGCCTGCTGCAATACCTCGTTGAATATCTTTATGATCAATTAAGCCTACACACATGGCATTAACAAGTGGATTCCCTTCATAGCAAGGATCAAATTGAATTTCGCCACCTACTGTAGGGATACCGATACAGTTACCATATCCAGCTATCCCAGCTACGACTTCTTCAAATAGATATTTACCGCGGGCTGATTTTAATTCACCAAAGCGTAATGAGTTCAGCATGGCGATAGGACGTGCCCCCATAGAGAAAACATCACGGATAATACCGCCCACACCAGTGGCAGCCCCTTGGTATGGCTCAATTGCAGATGGATGGTTATGAGACTCCATTTTAAACACTACGGCTTGCTCGTCACCGATATCAACAATACCTGCACCTTCCCCAGGTCCTTGTAAAACTTGTGGCCCCTTTGTAGGGAATTTACGTAATACTGGCTTTGAATTTTTGTATGAGCAGTGCTCAGACCACATTACTGAGAAAAGACCTGTCTCTGTCCAATTAGGTAGACGTTTTAAAATATCTTCTACCAATTCAAATTCTTCGTCTGACATCCCCATACCAGCGTATAGCTTTTCATCTTTAATTTGCTGTGCTGTTGGCTCAAACTTAGTTGTTGACATGATTTTCCCTCCACTGCTTCACAATTGATTTAAATACTGCTAAACCGTCTGCGCCACCCACCAGTGCATCAACAGCTCGTTCTGGGTGAGGCATCATCCCTAATACATTGCCGCGCTCGTTTATAATCCCTGCGATATCTTCTAAAGAACCGTTTGGATTGTCACCTGAGTATGTGAATACGATTTGATTATTATCTTTTAGTGATTGTAAAGTCTCCTCATCACAGTAGTAATTCCCTTCACCATGTGCGATTGGGATATGAATAATTTGACCTTGCTCGTATTGGTTTGTGAATAATGTATTGTTGTTCTCTACTTTTAGCTGCACTGTACGGCACATAAACTTCAAGTTTTTATTGCGTAATAAAGCACCTGGCAATAGCCCTGCTTCTGTTAGAATTTGGAATCCATTACATACACCTAGTACAGGTTTACCAGCGTCTGCTGCTTTCTTAACTTCTGCCATAATGTTAGATTGATTAGCCATTGCACCACAACGAAGGTAATCTCCATATGAAAATCCTCCAGGTACTAATACGCCATCAAAGCCACTTAGATCTGTTGCTGTATGCCATACATATTCTACTTCTTCACCTAGCTCGTCTTTAATCGCATGATACATATCGATATCACAGTTTGACCCAGGGAATACGAGTACTGCGAATTTCATGATTAGTTAGCCTCCTCGACTTCATAACGGTAGTCCTCAATTACAACGTTCGTTAAAACCTTTTCACACATTTCTTTTACTAGAGTATCAATGTCACGCTCTGAATCTTTAATTGAAAGTTCAAGATATTTACCGATACGTAAATCCTCTACTTCACCGTAGCCCATTTTAGCTAAAGAACCCTGTACTGCAGAGCCTTGTGGATCAAGAATACTCTCACGTAATGTTACATAGATTTTTACTTTTTTCATTGTTATTTGCCTCCGAGTCTAGAAAGTATAATAGTATAAACTTCAGTTAAATTACCAAGGTCTCTACGAAAAACATCTTTGTCTAACTTTTGCTTCGTTGTTGCATCCCAAAGTCGACATGTATCTGGTGAAATTTCATCTGCCAATAATACATGGCCATCTGCATCACGGCCAAACTCTAATTTAAAATCAATTAGTGTCACATTGACATCAGCAAAGATTGGCTGTAGAACTTTGTTAATAGCTAGTGCCTTATCGTAAATAGACGATACTTCATCAGACGTTGCAAGCTCCAGAACATCTATATGCTCAGTTGTAATGAATGGATCACCTAACTCATCGTCTTTATAGTAAAACTCAACGATTGGTCGTTTTAAAGGTGTGCCCTCTTCAAGACCAATACGTTTTGCTAAACTTCCTGCAACTATATTACGAACGACTACTTCAATCGGAATAATATCTACTTTTCTTACAAGTTGTTGCGTATCGGATAATTGTTTTACGAAATGTGACGCAATTCCGTTTCCTTGTAATTTTTCGAAAATTAATGAAGTAATGCGATTATTTAAAATGCCCTTACCTTCTATTTCCTCTTTCTTTTCACCATTGAATGCAGTCGCACTATCCTTGTACTCAACAAGCAGCACATTCGGCTCCTCCGTTGTATACAATTTTTTTGCTTTACCTTCATACAAAAGTTGACCTTTAGTCATTCGTTTTTCCCCCTGATATTATGAGATACGCTTTTATGAATGATCAGAATCGAACCGTGTTCTCCACGGTTCAATTCTGAAGCATTTACTGGTGGCTCTAACATTTATTTTTTATTGGCGAAATAAATATTAGTTAAGTCCTAAACGTTCAAAAATCATATCCACATGCTGTAAGTGGTAATTGTAATCAAAGCACTCATCAAGCTCTTCTTTTGTTAAATAAGATGTGATTTTTTCACTTGCATCGACTAATGTGCGGAACTGTACCTGCTCGTCCCATGCTTGCATAGCTAAAGGCTGTACAGTATCATAAGCTTCCTCACGTACTAATCCTTTATCAATTAATGCTAACAAAATGCGCTGAGAGTAAATAAGACCATATGTGCGAGTCATATTACGTTTCATGTTTTCAGGGAATACTGTTAAGTTTTTCACTATATTACCGAAGCGACTTAACATATAGTTAAGAGTAATTGTTGCATCCGGTAAAATAACGCGTTCTGCAGAAGAATGAGAAATATCACGTTCATGCCATAAAGCGACATTTTCATAAGCTGTCACCATGTATCCACGCATTAAACGAGACATTCCAACCATGTTTTCAGAACCGATTGGATTACGTTTATGTGGCATTGCTGATGATCCTTTTTGACCTTTTGCAAAAGCTTCTTCCACTTCACGCGTTTCAGATTTCTGTAAACCGCGAATTTCTGTTGCAAATTTTTCAATGGAAGTAGCAATTAAAGCTAATGCTCCTAAATATTGCGCATGACGATCACGCTGTAAAGTTTGTGTTGAAATTGGTGATGCAGCCAGACCAAGTTGATCACAAACATATTGCTCAACGCGAGGATCGATATTGGCATATGTTCCAACAGCGCCAGACATTTTCCCTGTTTCAATAACTTTAGCGGCTGCTTCAAAACGTTCCAGGTTACGCTTCATTTCCTCATACCATAAACCAAGCTTTAAACCGAAAGTTGTTGGCTCTGCATGAACGCCATGTGTGCGGCCCATCATCACTGTATGTTTATGTTCTTTTGCCTTTGCAGCAATAATATCAATGAAATTCACGATATCTTTACGTAAAATATCATTTGCTTGTTTGATTAAATAAGAAAGTGCTGTGTCAACTACGTCTGTAGAAGTTAAACCATAATGTACCCATTTACGTTCCTCACCAAGTGTTTCCGAAACGGCACGTGTAAAGGCTACTACGTCATGACGAGTTTCTTGTTCAATTTCTAAAATACGGTTCACATCAAATGAAGCATTTTCACGAATTTTAGCAACATCCTCTTTCGGAATATCACCTATTTCTGCCCACGCCTCACAAGCTAGGATTTCTACTTCTAGCCAAGCTTGATATTTATTTTGTTCTGTCCATATTGCGCCCATTTCGGGTCTTGTGTAACGTTCAATCATTGCGTATCTCCTTCTATTCTGACCAAATGCCAGAACTCTCGATTTGTTGTAATGTTTCTTCTAAGTTTTTTGTCATAATCGTTACATGGCCCATCTTACGGTTGACCTTAGCTTCAGCTTTCCCATAAAGATGGATAGACCATTCAGGATATTTAGCAATGGAGTTACTCAATGGCACGACATGCTGCCCTAATACATTGATCATAATGGATGGTGCCCAAAGTTCTGGCTTACGTAATGGCCAACCACAAACAGCTCGTATATGCTGATGGAATTGTGAAACATTACACGCCTCTATTGAATAGTGACCTGAATTATGAGGTCTTGGTGCTAATTCATTAATAACAATGCCACCATCTTCTAGCACGAACATTTCTACCGCTAACGTTCCTACTAAATGTAAGTAATCAGCAATTTTTAAAGCTTCTCGTTCCGCAGCCTGAGCTGTGCTTTCTGTTATGCGAGCAGGCACAATTGTTTCATGCAGAATATGATGAACATGAATGTTCTCTCCAACTGGCTGACAATACGATTCACCACTACCATTTCTTTGAACAATGACCGATACCTCTTTTACGAAGGGTACGAATCCTTCTGCAATACATGAAGAATGCGTGAAGAGTTCTTTCGCTAATGGAAGATCTTCAGTTGATTTTAATAGCTGCTGTCCCTTGCCATCATAACCACCTCTTGCTGTTTTGACTATACAAGGATAACCAATCGAATCAATATTGGCTACTAATTCTTCATAAGTTTTTGCAACAATATATGGTGCTACTGGGCAACCAGCTTTCACAATAGCTTCTTTTTCGGTTATACGGTTTTGTGTAATGCGTACCAACTCGGCCCCCTGAGGAACATAAGCCATTTGTGATAAACGTTTTAAGCCTTCATAATCAATATTTTCAAATTCATATGTGATAACATCACTGACTTCTGCAAGTTCTTCTAAAGCAGATTCATCATCATATGGAGCTACAATGCGAACATCTGCCACTTGCCCACAAGGTGAGTCCATTGCTGGTTCAAGTACAGCAATTTTAAAACCAGACTCCTTTGCAGCAAGAGCCATCATTCGACCAAGCTGTCCCCCACCTATAATACCTATCGTTTGTCCAGGATAAATAATTTTTGTCACACTAAGTCACCTGTGCTTTCTAATACTTGCTGCTTTGTAGCTTCACGTCGAGCATCTAATGCTTCAGCAAGTTCTGCATCTGTCGTTGACAAAATTTGAGCAGCTAGTAAACCAGCGTTTGTTGCTCCCGCTTTCCCAATAGCTACAGTTGCTACAGGCACACCACCAGGCATTTGAACGATGGATAACAGTGAATCAAGCCCATTCAGCGCACGTGATTGAACTGGTACACCGATTACAGGTAAAGTGGTTTTAGCTGCTACCATTCCAGGTAAATGTGCGGCTCCACCTGCCCCAGCTATAATTACTTGTATTCCCCGTTTGCGTGCTGTTTCGGCATATTCAAACATTAAATCTGGTGTTCGATGTGCAGATACAACCTTCTTTTCGTACGGTACTTGTAATTCGTCTAAAATATCACATGCATGTTTCATTGTTTCCCAGTCACTTGAACTACCCATAATGACACCGATTTTCGGATTCATAAATTGTCGCTCCTTTTAAACGATAGAAAAATGATCAATTATTGTGCAAGCCTCTATATGAATAGCTCTGCAATTTTTACCTTTTTACAAAGAAAATCCTCAAATAAACTACTCTCTACCTTTACGCGTGAAAGCAGCTTACTTGAGGACTTATTAGGGCAAGAATTTGTCAATGTACAAACCGTACATTAATCTTCTCATAAAAGCCAAAAGTGCTTTCCCGCATAGTCCAGCATTTACGGTGCCGGGTAGAGACACTAGAGCCAATCCTCTAGCATATATGTGGGATTTATTTGTTTTTCCTTATCACATTTTAACAAGGGATTGTATTATCGTCAATGCAAAAATGCGAACATTTTTTATAAGCTCAAAAAAAATGTTCGGATTTTAGTCAAAATCATTCCATATCTTGAGTAGGTATAGCTTTAAATTGAATTTTTTGACGTAATAACGTGGGTTCTCCATCGACTAAGTGAAAAAGGGGCTCTTCTTTTCGACCAATAGCCATGTACCCATCGTGTCGCATTCTTTCTAAACATTCTTCAATGGACTCGTTTTCTTGTACTTCATACCAAATTTGCTTCTTTCCCAACTGTTTCTCCCTTTCAATACATTAATTTATTTCCTAGCACTTGTTCCTTCATTATACCTTGAGATGCCTTAGGAAGTGAGCAAGAACTTATTAATTGTTTAGTAAATATAAAAAAACTGCGGATGGATACCGCAGTTTAGATTACCGTTCAGCTAAATCCATACAAAGCTTTAATATAGATGCCTAGAAATAGTAGCAATAAAAATGAATGTAGGACAACAAGAATGAAACGATACTCTCCTTTAATACCTAAAAGGGCACTAACAATACCTATTCCACCTAATATAAATGGCATTAATACACTGATATCATAAAGGAATTTAAAAAAACTCCCATACCATTTCGTAGAATCATAACCAAACAGTAAGAGTGTGAGGAGTAGGCAAAAAATCGAAAGAGACGAAAAAATAGTATACCTCATTTTCATTCCTCCGTTATTCTGTTCAAGTATAAGTAGGAAATGCTATCTATGTTAGTTACCTTTTCATCTGTATAAATTTAATATGTAGTGTACCACGATTTTTTTAGTTGATAAAATAAAAAAGCCATGGAAGATATCCATGACTTCATAAGTGCCTAGCGACGTCCTACTCTCACAGGGGGAAGCCCCCAACTACCATCGGCGCTAAAGAGCTTAACTTCCGTGTTCGGTATGGGAACGGGTGTGACCTCTTTGCCATCATCACTAGACTATTTTTGGTTTCCAATATACATCGCATTTCTTCGTCAGCTTCTGTCGTTCAGTCAGTCACGTACTTGAGTACGCTCCTTCCCTCTCTCCATTGCTTTCTCGAACTACTCGTATCTTGAAACCCTTTATAAAAGAAATTATTCTTTC
>NZ_JSZM01000021.1:0-130402 GCF_000801965.1 Lysinibacillus sp. A1 | reverse complement strand
GTTCAGTTTTCAAGGTTCATGTTGTTTGTTTCACTGTCACCTCTTGGCGACTTATACATAATAACATCGATTATTCATGAAAGTCAACACTAAATCATAAGTTTTTTTAAAGAGACTTATTTTTTATTTTAAATTATAGAAACGAGGTTGTTATTATGATCCGTAAAACGTTGATTTCACTGCTTCTAATCGGAATTCTCTTTGTTTTTCTAAAGCCTATAAATTCTACGATGATTTCTGTATTTAATATTGCGAACGCACCAGTTGTCGTTACAAAAGGTCATTACGGCACATCTCTTGTTGTCGAGGTTTCTTTCTCTGATGAGTCTCTAATGGATTGGCTTAAAACGGTAAAAGAGCCTTATCCGCTTCTTCTTCTAGATACAGATTGGATCAAGCGTTCCCCAGACCATATAAAAATTATTCAAGAACGGAAATTACCTACAGGACTACTCGGACCAGAGGATTCAATAGAGGAACCTATTAACATTAAGCTTGTACAAAAGGATATTGATATTTATGAACAATATTTGAAGGAAAAGCCACTTTGGTTTGCTACTCGGAATCACCAGTATTCACAAGACTTACAAAAATCTTTGTTTCAGCAACAAATGAATTTGCTATCTCCATCCCTTATTTGGCAGGGTGAGAAAACACCAAAACTCCAGAAAGGTGACTTTGTCTTTGTTCCATTACACCAAGATAGCTCCATTACTTTTAAAGAACTTAATACTTTCATACAGCAACATAAGTTTATGTCGATTGAGGAAAATATATTTGGCTATAAAGTACAAACTAAAAAATCTCCATAAAAAAAATTGCCTCTATTTTGTAGGAGGCAATTTTTTCATTTAAGCATTTTTTGCTTGTTCTTGGCGCGCTTTGCGGCGTGCTTCTAATTTTTGACGATCCTCATCAGATTTTGCATTATATTTTGGCAATACTAATAATTGATATGCATTAACCGCCAATAACGGGAATAATAATAACGCGACGTATTCATTGATATTTTCATCACGACCCATTAACGCAATTGTCCATTCCAGGGTTGTAATGACAATCATGAAGAACAGAGCAGAAATGAATACATGTTTTTTCCCTGTTAACTTTACTTTTTGAACGGCTGTAGCTATGGCTCCAAAAATGAGGACAATTAATAATCCAACATAAAACAACCAGCTTTGTCCATCCTTTACACCAGGTACAAAACGGAAGAAAATAATATCAAAAATAGTAATTGCAATGAGTAAAAGCTGTACCCAATTCCACAATGTAAGTGTTCTAAAGATATTTACACCTACTTGATGGAGTGTTAAATAAGCGAAAAAGCCAGCCTGTGCAATAACACTCATTGTAAATCCTAAGAAGACCATCCATAACAGTCCAGCGAAAAATTCTCCCCAATGACCGTTTGCTATGTATGGTTGGAAGAAATCCCAGCGAATAAATAAACTAAAAACTCCGTTGACTACCCCACCAACGAGCATTGCAAAGAAGAAAAACTTTGCCCAATTTCGTATCGTCACAACTAAAAGTCCCCCAATTTCTCAATATATCTGTCCTTATTTTATCAATGCATTGTTAAAAAAGCTATTTCTCATCTTTCCCAATACATAAAGTCATCAGAAATGTGAACAATAATTGAAAGAGTCTATCTATAGAAAGGACTGATTGTCGATGCGAAAATTCACCTTATTACTGATTCTAATGCTATTTCTTTCTGCCTGTTCACAAGATAAAACCTCTACTATGTCCTATGATGAAATAAAAAAAATCATGATTGACTCTTTACAAACAGAGGACGGTAAAAAGGCATTGCGACAGCTTTTAGAAGAGCCAAGTTTCCGTGAGCTGTTGATTTTAGAGCATGATGAAGTGAAAAAAGCTACTGAGGAAACATTACTTTCCAAGGAAGCTGAAGACTTTTGGAAGAAAACCTTTGAAGATCCAAAGTTTAAGGAAACCGTTGCAAAAAGTATGCAAAAACAGCAACAGGATATTATGAAGGATTTAATAAAAGATCCAACTTTCCAAAAGGATATGGAAGCCTTTTTTGGACAGCCTGATATGCAGAAACAGCTAGAGACTATCCTTAAATCATCCAATATGCGAAAGCAGATGGAGGAAGTAGTGAAGGAAACGATCGAAAGCCCTTTAATGCAATCAAAATGGCAAGAGCTAATTAAAAAGAGTGGCGAAACAACTTCATCTGGAAGTGGCGATAAGAAAGAAGCAAGTGGTGAAAGCGGTGGCAGCGCTGATAAGGAGCAAAAAGGCACTGAATAATCGTGGGATTATTAAAAAAACGGATTTCCTTCAAAGGATGGAAATCCGTTTTTTATTATTTATTTAATTTTTCAATGATTGTCGTCGCGATGTCTAAATAAATTTGTCCAGTAGTATGTTTTTCAGCATATACAGACGGTGCAAAATCAGCATCAGTCCAATCTGGTTGACCAAGTGGAATTTGACCAAGTAGCTCCGTACGTAGCTCTTCTGCTAGTTTAGGACCTCCGCCTTGCCCAAAGACAAACTCTTTTTCACCTGATTTCGATTGGAACCAAGCCATGTTTTCAATGACACCTAAAATTTCATGGTCCGTTTGTAGCGCCATGGCACCTGCACGAGCTGCAACAAATGCTGCTGTTGGGTGAGGCGTTGTGACTACAATCTCTTTTGATGAAGGTAACATTTGATGAATATCTAATGCAACATCACCTGTGCCAGGTGGTAAATCTAATAATAGGTAGTCAAGCTCTCCCCACTCTACATCACGGAAGAATTGATCTAATACTTTACCTAGCATCGGGCCACGCCATACAATAGGAGCATTATTTTCTACAAAGAAGCCCATTGAAATCATTTTTACACCAAAGCGATCTACTGGGAAAATACGATTATCGACTACTTTAGGCATATCCGTTACACCCATCATATCGGGCACACTAAAACCGTAAATATCTGCATCGATTAAGCCCACTTTTTTGCCTAGACGAGCTAGGGCAACTGCTAAGTTAACCGAAACTGTAGATTTACCTACTCCACCTTTACCCGAAGCAATTGAAATAACTTGAACTGTGCTAAGCGGTGATAAAATATCCTGTGCTTCAGATTCTGTTGCTGTGCCACGGAAGCTTTGAAGCTTTTCTGCTGATAGCTCTTCAAAACGAATACCAACCGTATTTACACCCGCTTCTTTTAACATCTCAACAATTTTCATTTGTAGTTGTAATTGTTCAGGTGTATTCAATTTAGCAATCGCAACTTTTACACTGACATGATTTTTTTCTTCTTTTATTGCTACGTTTGTAATACCATCTGTTTCTGCAAGCGATTTATGTAAAAATGGATCTTGTAGTTGTCCTAGTATTTCTCGTACTTGTTGTTCAGTAATCACGACGAACACTCCCCTTATATTGTCTCCATGTTAGTATATCATAAATGATTTAATTTACGTTGTGATGTTGCTCTACTCAACTTTGGCTAATAAATACTCTTCTATACCTTCAACAATTGCATCTGCCATTTTTTCTTGGTAGTTCTTATCTGTTAATAACGCTCGCTCTTCATCATTACTAATAAATCCAGTCTCTACTAATGCCGCAGGTACTTCTGCTTTTTTCAGTAAATAGATCTGCTTAATAGACAATGCTTCTCGGTCTGTATTTTTTAAATTAGTACGAATCGACTCTTGAATACTTTTTGCAAGGATCTCACCGTCAGCATGTCCTTCCTTATGATAAAACACCTGTGCACCACGCCATTTTGTTTCCGGAATCGCATTGGCATGAATGGTAATAAACACATCTGGTTTTTCTTTCTCTACAATATCCTTTCTTAAAAAGATATCTTGTTTTTTACGCTCTCTTAATGTTCCATATTTTTCTGATGGCGCATGTTCATCAATAACATCACCACTTTTTGTT
The DNA here is from genome assembly GCF_000801965.1 of Lysinibacillus sp. A1. Classification (NCBI taxonomy): domain Bacteria; kingdom Bacillati; phylum Bacillota; class Bacilli; order Caryophanales; family Bacillaceae; genus Lysinibacillus; species Lysinibacillus sp. A1. Next base: position 126,476 of record NZ_JSZM01000021.1, on the reverse strand, counting down.
CTTGTCATGATGACTGTTGCGCCTTTCTTCTTCAATTTCTTCTCTACATGCTGAGAAATTGCAAGTGTAATATCCTTTTCAATGACTTCGCCCTTCGAAGCTCCTCCATCCTCTCCACCATGCCCTGCATCAATGACAATCTTTATGCCACCAAGTGGGTCTGGTAAAAAGAAGTTACGGTCCGAAGCATTTGTTTCATATGCCACGAACACTATACTCATAAGCATAATTACTCCTAGTGCCAGCCAGCGCTTCACCCATATCCACCACCCTTTTACATTTAGTGTACGAAGTTAGTGGATAAACTATGCCATAAAGAAAAAAAAACTCACAAGTATTCAACTTGAGAGTTTTTAATTTATTTTATATAGAGGGAGGATAAACAATTTTATTGCAGTGTAAATTCTGGTTTATATTCCCCTTCATATGGTTCATGCTCAACAAACACAGTTATCTCATTTCCATCTTTATCTTTACCTGTTCGTTTATACGTAAACTTCTTTTCATTCATTTCAGTAATTTCAAGAGCCACACCATATTTATTATCACCAAGTGAAACGTGTGCTCTGATTTTATTATCATGAATGACGTCAAAGTAACCATAGTCGCCGCGACTCTCGCCTGTTTCAGGATTAAAGAATTCATATTTATTCGTTTCTGCATCGTATTTTGCAATACTAATGAAATTTGAATTAAATTCGGTTACATCATTACCATCTTCATCTAAAGCAACTGTGCCCTGCCACAATGTATTCGCTAAAATTTCATCACCATCTACATCAGTTACGATATCACCTGTAGCCGCATTAAGAGTTTTGTCTGGATCTGTAAATGTAAGCTCTTTTTCCTGATAAGGAATATGCTCTACAAAGACTTCTACATCGTTACCAGCAGCATCTTTACCCATTCGTTTATAAGTGAAAATATCTTTGTTTAATTCTGTGATCTCTACAAGCGCTTGATAATTTTTGGACTCAGAAATTAAGATTCTTTGTTTCCCATCATTTGTAATGAAAAATGTTCCCTTATCATCACGACTTTCACCAGTAGTAGCATCAAAGAATTCGTAATGACCTGTCTTCACATCATATTTAGCCAAGCCAATAAAGTTTGAGTTTTCCTCAGTTAAATCATTGTTATTTTTATCGTATACTTTTGTACCTTGCCAGTTTGTAGCACTAAGAATAGTAGCCATTTCTTGACCCTTTGTTAGTTCCTTCTGTGCTTGTTCTTTCGTTGTATTATCTGTAGCTGCGCTTTCCGTTTTTGTTTCCTCACTATTTGAAGTGTTGCCTTTCGCAGGCTCCTTATCTTGACATGCTGCAAGTAGTGCCATTGCTGCAACAGATACAATCAATAATTTTTTCATACCTACTTACCTCCATTTTTGCTTTATATTTTTTAACTACACCCGCCTATCTCTTGAAAGGCTTGCTGTAGCTTTCATAATTTATATTAAAATGAATTGTTAAACTCCCTCTAAATAATTTCTTAAAAAAGCATAAACTTATCCGAAAATATTTTTAATAATTTTAAATCTGTGCAGAATTAACAATTATTATGCTAAGAAGACGATTTAAATGTTTTATAAATATACTAAAGAGCGTGTCTTACTATATGTAAAAGCTAAGCGTAGTATATTTTTTTCATATTATTCGCTCTAGATGTTACGTGTTACCATATTTTTATAATATGGAAAGAGAAGGTGATAGAGATGAGCGATCATTTAATTATTGCCGCTGCAAATGGAGAAACTGATAAAGTCCTAACACTTCTACAAGAAGGGGCCGATATCAATGCCACCGATCAATTAGGCAGAACGGCGATAGTAGCAGCCACTTATTATAATCAGGTGGAAACAGTAAGGGCTCTTATTCAGCATGATGCGGACGTAAATATTCAAGATAATCATCTAGAAAATGTACTCCTCCATGCAGGGGCATCAGGTTTTCTAGAAATCGTGAAATTAGCCATCGCTGCTGGTGCCAATACGAAATTGACGAACCGCTTCGGAGGAGTGGCCATTATCCCCGCTGCCGAACGGGGTCATGTAGAAGTAGTTCGTGTCCTCCTAAACCATTCAGATATTGATATCAATCATATTAACAATTTACATTGGACAGCTTTAATGGAAGCCGTCATTTTAGGGAATGGCGGTGAGAGACATCAAGAAATCGTTCAACTATTAGTGGATTATGGGGCAAATTTGAATATTACTGATAGAGATGGAGTCACACCGTTACAGCATGCAAAACAACTAGGTTTTCATAAAATAGAGCTAATTTTAAAAGAGGCTGAGTCAGAAGGTTGTAGTAAGCGTTAATATAAGGAGGTATTTGATGATCCATCCTACTGATTTAACGTAATTAAATGTATCGAGCTAGCCAAAGATGCATTGGAAGCAGGTGATGAGCCCTTTGGTTCAATCCTTGTAGCTACGAATGGCGAGGTGTTTGCCGAAGACCGAAATTATGTGTCTGGTGGCGACCATACGCAACATCCTGAGTTTGCATTAGCACGTTGGGCAGCTAAAACTTAGGAAAGAAATATCGCAACGGTTTATACTTCTGGTGAACATTGCCCTATGTGTGCAGCGGCCCATGGTTGGGTTGGTTTAGGGAGAATTGTTTATCCTAGCTCGTCCAAACAGCTTGCACAATGGTTGAAAGATATAGGCATCTCTACTACCTCTCGCGTTCGTCATTTATCTATTCAAGAAGTGAGTCAAGATACACACCTATTGATGGTCCAGCTCCTGAACTAGCTACACAGGTACATCAGCTCCATCGACAATTCCATCAGAAATAATATTGAGCAATCTTAGGACAACAACTCCAAAGATTGCTTATTATAATGGCTACTCTTTTCACACAAAAAGACCCTTTCCACAAAAGTAGAAAGAGTCTTTGATAGAAAAATTTGAAATTAACGTTTTGAGAACTGAGGTGCACGACGAGCGCCGCGTAGACCTGGTTTTTTACGTTCTAAAATTCCAGTCATTTCATTGTATTGTATCTAATAGTAGAAAGTAGAACTAACAAAGGTTTGCAGTAATATCGATTTCATTGAATTGCAAACGATTTCACATTCACATAGTTATTTTATAGTTAAAAACAATGCTGGCGGGCAATGTCCTTAATAAAAGATTTTATCACATGTTAGCCACGTAATTTCACTCTTTTATAGCTCTATATTTTGCTGGTCTCGTCTAAGGACTTGGTAATGTCCAATACTATTTTCTTCGCTAGAATAAAGTTCAACTTCTTCAGTAAAACTAGAAGTATCTACATTATATAGCCTAGCTTCTATTATTAAATCCAATATTCCAGGTAAACTACCTTCTTTGTCTATATCGTTAGCAATTAAATCTTGAGGCTTTACAATAGGTAAGGCACTTCTTCTTACCCAAGGATGTTTATCATCTCTTCCCCAGGAAATAGCTTCTTTATAATTCTCCCTATCACTTTCGGATGTCTCTAAAAACTGGAATATAGACATCTTCATCTCAACTAATGGTAAATTAGAAGCTAATCTCAGTTCTTCTTTTATAACACTTGCTTTAGTATTTTGAAAATAATCCTCATAATTTATTCTTAATTGATCTCTCCAATTCCCATAAACTGCTGAGATCAGCCATTTTCTTTTAGGATTCTTTATTCCGCCTCGCACTTGAGAATTATACAACTTTTTAACTAACTCACAGCTTTTTAGCTTATTGGCAATGGCAAGAACGTCCTCTTTTATATATGTAGTTAATAGGGTTTGGTATTCCGGTGTATCATGTTCCTTTAAAAATATATGTATCAATAAAGGTTTCAGTAGATTTTCTCCACAATTTTCTTTTAATATCTCAAACAGATTTTCAGGTTCCTTATAATTTATATGTCTATTCCATATATCAATAATTCCCCATTCTGTTCTACCCAGACTAGATTTAATAGCTAATTCTAGCACGGTATCATTAGGGTACTCATTTAAATTATCAGCTAAATATAAATGCGCTAACCAAGTTAAATCTACTCTCTTGTCTTGCTTTAATATTTCAACAAGTTGAGAATTAATTTCTGTTTCAGCAATTAATTTTCTAGCTGCAATGACGCCTACTACTTGCTCCATCCAATTAGAAGATTTTAAAAAATGATTAATTATATCATTTTTTTGTTTTGATTCACTTAAATTACCTATTAAAGATCCTATAGCTCGTCTTACAAGCCAATGCGCTTCATACTTCCTTAAAGCTTGTGATTGTGAATGATAATTATTTATTATATAGAGCTTTTCACTTTCAGAAAAATCTTCAATCGCATACCATAACATTTCTTTAATTTTAAATTCCTCATTGCTTACTCTAGAAATAAATCCCCTGCTAAATTCCTCCAATGTATCAAACTTAGTTTCTTTTTCTTTTAAAATTATTGAATTATGCCCTCTAGTATTACTAAAATACATATCCAAACCTTGCGCATGCATCTTAGTTTGAATACTAGAAAGATTAATTTCCTCATCATCTCTACTGATTTTCTCTAACACATTGCAGAACTGTAGCGTAAACAAGCTATTTTCCTTATTAAATTGTGCTTGACTAATTGCACTAGTTGCAGCTATTACTGTAATATTAGTAGATTCTAACATATTATTAGCATCGGCTAACTTTAATCCTTGTCCAGAATGACAACAATCTAAAATAACAATTACATTGTTAGAGATATTTTCAACAACCTCTTTGATTTTAGAAGCTTTAAATTTTTTATCTTCTTTATCAGTGTCTTTTAAATATAGTAAAAGTTCTTCATTTGGTAATACTTCTCCATGCCCACTATAATAAATAATTAAATTATCTTCAGATTGAAGACGATTCTTTAAATTTCTAATTACCCCTGTAAATTCTTCAGCATTTGCATTAAATAAACATACACTACCGAACTCATTGAATGTATTACCTAGTGTCCTTCTCAAGGTATCATACATCAATTTAGAATCATTTAAAGCACATGGTATTTCAGATAAATTCACACCATTTCCTACTATTTGATTTTTTATACCGACTGACACCAGATAATTCATTATTACTTTTCCTCTTCTTCAATTTCCTTTAGAGACTTAACCTTACCGTTAATCTCAATTTTTATTTCAATATTAAAATCTATGCGATTTTTGAATCTTTTTAAAATCATCTTAAAAAGATCGTACGAAGCCATTGTCCCATACGATACTAAAATAGCAGTGATAATTTCCCCTTTAGCATTTGGAATAGATTTCTTTTTAACTTCTACCTCATTAGATTTGGTAGAAATCACTTGTTGATATGAACTTAGAATGTCAGAAACTAATAAATTATCATCTATATTTTTAATAACTAATTGATTTTCCATTTAATAACCTCTTTCAGGTACCCATATACCATTTTCATTAATTTTTTCGTATATTTCTTCAGGAGATTCATTTAAAAACGCTATATTAAATCTATCTTCTTTTCCTTCTGTATGTTGCCTTAAAACCCCGTTAGGATACAGCACCCAATACTTGGAATAATTCTCGTTCAACCTTCTACTAACTTTAATGTCACTATCACTAAGTTCTTTCTCAAAACGATCCATTAAAGTCAAAAGTTCACTTCTCTCTATTACGTATTGACTGAAATCATCTTTTTGATTAGCTGGATGTGGTTCTATTAAGCACCATTCAGCAGGAGATAGGTCTCTAATCAATTTTACGAACTCTTCTACTAATCCCTCTTTCATCAAAGCTGTTGTTACAACCGTATTAATTCTTATATTATGATATTCTCTATTCTTGAGATCATTAAATAAATTAATTAATTGAATGAATGTCTTATCTTTTCCTCTTAACTTATCATGTAGTTCAGGGTTTGGTGCATCTAAAGATAATAAAATCCAATCAAAAATTTCAACATTTGAAACTAACCATTGTTTAACTTGTGGTAAACCTACTCCACTAGTAGTTAATGTCATTCCCATGCCATTTTCTTTTAATTCATGACAGAGGGAGGATAAATCTCGATAGGCTAGTGGATCACCTCCTGCGATATCCACTTTTTGAACATTCATTTTTTTGAATTTACTTACTATTGTTGGTACATCTTCTATAGGAGTCTGCCTTGCAGTTTTAGTAGCAAAACAGTACGGACAGGCTAAAAAGCATCTGTCCGTAATATGCCATATAATTTGTGGAATTCCATTCATTAAATTGTCATTTTGATAAAAAGTATTAGTTTTTTTATCATAAACTAAATTGTTCATCATTAATCAACTCCATCACTATAGAGTTAACTTCTTCGGGAGTTTTCATTTTTCCTTCATGATTCAAACAATTTATGATTTTTATTGAATCATATTTATTCGCCAGAAGTTTATATACATCTCTAGCTTCTTTCATTATTACATCCGATTCTTCATAGACATCAGCTTTATCACCTACATAATCTCTATGACCTTTATTTAAAACATTAGCCTTAGAAGTCTCTGGATCCAAATCAAAAACAATATATAAATCTGGAGCTGGTAAATTTAATTGCGAATGTTCTAATTCAAAAATCCAATCTATTAAATCCATTCGTGTTTCTTTGGGAGCTCTTATGCTTTGATATACAACACTCGATAATGTAAATCTATTTAATAATAAATAATCCGCAGATTTATAATTAAATCCCTCAAAACTTTTACTTCTATCTAGGGCATACCACAAGGACATTGATTTAGCATCAACCTTATTAGCATTTATATTTTCATCTTTTCCCGATAACAAAAAACCTACTTCTTTTCCAAAAAAACTCTCGTATATTGGGAAAGATTTGGTTAGGACTTTCCCTCCAGCTTTTATTAACTGATTTTCCACCAAATTAATTTGAACAGTTTTCCCACTCCCATCAATACCTTCAAAAGCAATAATTTTAGGTCTATTTTCTTCAATTTGATTTACCGAGTTATATAAATTGAAAAGTTTCTCAACCTCTAAATCAAATTCAGAAGACATATTTTGAAATCTTTTAAGTCGCTCTTCACGTCCTAAGTAAGTTAAACTATCTCGATTTTTCTGACACCAAGACAAAATATCGATAGCCCTTTTTAATCTTGCCTTCGAAATGTTGTAGACATTTCCATCAAACCATTTTAGGATTTTACTTATTGTTTTTTTTGAAATACCCTTTATTATTTCATCTACCTCTAAACCACTATTACTTCTTTGTATTATTAAATCTAATTCTTTCATATTATGATGCCCCTTTTTATTAACAGCCTACAAATTAAATATGCTATGCGTTTCTTACTTTTATTGTATGCTATTTTTAATTTTTTATAAATGATTGAGTAGTAAGAAAATCATAAGGTAAAACTGCTTCACTTTTCGTATTTGGATTAAATAGTGCCTGTGCTTTAAGAATACCAAAATAAAACTTTTTGTCACATTACAATGACACCTTTCGTTATACCTGTTATTCAATTGTGAAAGCTTTAAAAAAGGATCTCATTTAAATTCCGTATGCTCTATCTTCATTAGCATTTTTTCATTCTCTATTTCAGTTGTTTCTACTAACTTTTAACATTCCATACACAATTCAAGTGCCTGGTGAATTTCATCGTCTCGAGTAGCTATGAGTTGTCTTATGCGGTCCTCAATCCGATAGATAAGCTACATTACTTTCAGCAAACAAATCCATTGCTTTGCCTAAATCATAATTTATCATGTCTTTAATTTTGTCTACTGTAAACATATCAAATTCTTTGTATTTCACCTGATTTTTAAACCCTTTCTTTTGCAACTCTCAATTTATTGAATGGGTGGAGGCTCATTATTTCTTATCAAATAATTCTTTTTAAAACTCCTACCTGTTTTTTTCAAGAGTGGAAGGGATAGAAAAGAGCATAAGGAAAAACTGATATCACTGAGCGTGATATACTAGGCAGAGCCTAGTGTTTTAATGATATCAAAGAAAAATACGAAAGTACCCACAAATGACCCCCATAAAGGCACACCATAGACCCCCTTTTAAAAATAAAAAAAGAGAGTTTTTGCATTTGCAAAAAAACCTCTTTCAAACAAATTATGATGTAGCTTTAGAATAAAAGATTGTTAATTAAGAAAAACAGCGACGCTTATTTCTGTTTTCTCTATATGAATCGCCATTAGCTTTAACTGCTTGTGTTACAATCGACAGTAATAAAAAACTCTCAAAACACCTCATTCTATAAAGTCAAAAAGTGTTTTTGGAATTTCGATATTTTTATATTCGTTTCTCAATGTATCCAATCTTTTATGATAATATCTTGGATAAAGTTCAAACATAATGAACTCAAGTTCTTCAAGGTTTAATTTATGTAAAGTGTTCTTGCCTTCTCTACTTTGAAAATCTGCTTCAAAATGTTTCTCCACTTTTTTATAAAGATTGCTTAGTATGAAAGAGCCGTTTTTATGCTTTGTATTTACGGTGGAAAGAATATAAGCCATATGTTTAACCGCTTTTCTATACCGTCTCAAAAGTTTTTCAGAAGTTAATTCACGATCACTATAACTTCTATTAGGATTATAGCTAACTGACGATAAAACATCCCATCCTTTTTGGATGTAAAAATTTTGTGCATCATACTCAAATTTATAAAAATCTTTGGTAGAATGCTCATCACTATCCATCTTCTTCAGCACAATGAATTTCGTAGCTTGATTTAGATAAAGGTGAATACGTTTAGGTTGATCCTCGTATTTAGTAATACTCATTAATGTTCAACCCATCGTATGAGAAAATTTCGTTGCGTTTCTCCTACATAAACCATGTTAAGTTGCTTATTAATGATTGCATAAATACCTCTGTTTAATAATTTATGTTCCATTTGATTTACCCCACTTATAGATTTTACCCTCGATTAAAACTTCATGTACGTTAATTCCCTGCCCTAAAAAAGTACCCACATAAATTCAAATATTTCTTGATTATCATAACGAATCACATCTGGTACTTCACTTCACCTAGATCAATTGTTGGGAGAAGAACCGAATTTAAAATAAAATATATTAATTCTAAAATAATCAGTTTTTTCAGAGACAGCTGTTGTTATTTAAATATGAGGGGGTTAGAATTTATTGTAAATCAAACTTAATATTGGTGCATAGTTTTAAAAGGTAGGGGGATGGGAAGGTTGGAAAATATAAAAGCTTTAACATTTAAATATGTTTTAGAATACAATGAAATGTTGATTACTCCCGATAATGTGCAGGGTGTTATTTTGCTGAAAGAAAAGAAAAAAGAGCATTATTATTTTAAAGGTTATAAAGTAGATGATTTAATGCTAGATGACTCAGATATTTGTTACTATATGCTCTCAGCAGTATTAAAAGAAAGTAAAATTAGATTGGAGAAAATAGATTTTAATGCAATTTTAAAAGGATTACATTTTAAATTTATTGAAAAGTCTAATGATGATAATAAAATAATAGTTAATCGTGCTATAAAGCATATTGTAGATCGGCCAGATTTTGAAGATATTATATGTAACATTGATATAGTCAAAGAATTATTACCGTTGGTGATCCTTCATGTAAATGACATTCTAAAAATCTAAAAATCATTTATAGAAGCATATGTAGTTTCCTTAGAAACATTATCTAAAGAAATAGAAACTTTAAGTATTGATAAAAGTGAATATACTCTTTCTAAACCGTTAGTTGGTATATTATTAAAAAATAAAAACAAAAGGTTTTCACTTAATATTGAAAATCAACTAATTCATAAGCTAAATAAAATTTCAAAGAATTTATAAAAGTTTTGTTTCTTATAATTACATAGTTCTTCCAGGCCTTCAGTAAGGCCTTGCCTCCCTTAGAAATCAGTTTGTTCAAGCTATTAAATTTGTTATTTAAATAATAAAAAATCCTGCATATCAAATGCAGGATTTTTATATATATATTTCCTCAAATTTTGTTATATATGATTATTCATTTTATAAAACTCCATATTGATTGTAATTGCTTCTTTAATTAAAAACTGGAGTAATGAGAAACGAAATAATTTTCATATGTCCCTTCACTACCAAAGCCATTGCCAGTTGTATCAACAGAAACCCATTTCCCATCTATTTTCACTTCATTCCATACATGATCTACATAATATTTCTGATCTTTGAAGTTGCCATATGCTATACGATTTTCAATATCATTATAGTCTAAATATAATTTGTAAAGATATGAAAATTGATTACATATACCCTTTTTCTCCTCAATAAATTCTTGTAGAGAAATATAGCTTTCATCACCCTTTTGACTATCATCGTATTCATATTTACCAATAATATACTTATACCCTGCTCTAGCAATTTCCTCGGTATCACCTGAGGAATCTACTGGATATACTGATAAAAGTTCATCGATAATAACATCATTTTGTAATTCTTTTATATTCAATGAATTAAGTTTTTCGCCTACAAATGCTACAATATTTTCTTGAGTGTTTTCTAAATTACCCAAATTATAAGTTTTTACTTTTCCCGTGTAATGATCTAATAAAGCAACATCCGGGCTTTGCTCTATTTGTATATTTTTTCTGATAACATCTGTTTTATAATTCAATTTAATTTCATGAAAATACAATCCTATTTGTTGTTTTTCATTAATTATCCCTTTCTCTACCTTTGCTTTATTTAAACTAAAAGTATATACCTCGTCATCACATTTATAGCTACCATGAGGTACTTCAATCGTTAAATTATTCAAAGAAAAATCATTAATAATTTTTTGTGATAGGTTACTTATGGTAGCAACTTCGGCAAATAGATTTTTCATTTCTTCTTTCGTTAAAGTATAACTAGCATTTCCACTATTGCTCACAATAGGAAGTATTATCTGAATCATTTTATTTGTTGTATTGCCTTCGCTTGATGTTATAACTTTTTCATTCGTGCAAGCTGCTAAAACAATACATAGAGTTGCTATTGCTAGTAAAATTATCTTTTTTTTCATAAGTTCCCCCTAATTAATAACTTCTTTCTTCCCAGCTGCCCGAACCAAATGTTTCAAATCCAAGTAGATCTATTTTTACTTTCCCCACACGCTTTGTAACAATTTCTAAGTTGTATCTATCATCCAATTTAAATTGAAATTCGTTTTGACTATTAGAGATTGCATAATATTTATTTTTTTCATATTTATTACTTTTTATAATGTAAACATCATCATACGAACCGTTATTTTTGCTATCAAAAGCAAGTGTATATTCAAAATAATTAAGTACATCTCCATCTATAGAATAAGAATTATTTTGAATGAAGATTTTCGCTTTTGCATATTCCTCTTCGTTTTCTGGCGGCTCACGGTAAATCAATGGCGAGGTGTCAAAGTCAACGATTGGTGGTAAATCTGGCTGTATATAAATAATTGTTTCAAATGTATCACTTGACCCTTCGATATTTTCTACATAACTGGTTAATTTTACTTCACCAGAAAATTTCCCTAAGAAATTTACTAAAGTAGAAGGCTTAATATTCCCACTAATATCTTCTTTGATGAACAATTTATCTTTATTGGATTTATCTACCGCTTCGATTGTTAATGTTTGTTTTACAATCGGTACTTTTTCATGCAACGAAGGAATGCCACCATAAGCGTCTGTAACTTGTGCTGTTATTTTACGATTTTCTTTTAAAGTACCACCCACCCTAATATAAGCCGTTGGTTTTGGTCCTGTAACTTTAATAATCATTTGATCATTTGCAGTTTTTACATTTTTCCCATTAATATCACCGTTATCTTCGACAATAACAGTGATGCCATGCTCACCGATTTCATCAAAGTGACCGCACATTTTACTACTTTTAAAATCGTCTGTAATCATATTTCCTTCGTTCCATAGATACGAAGTGATATACCCATCAGGATCACTGGCATCCGCTGTATAGCAAACCGTTTCTCCTAGTTTTACTTCTATTGGCCCTTCAATTTTTACAGTAGGAGGGTCATTATCTGGTACTTTCTCAGGTTCTTTAGGGTCAACAGGTGGAGGGTTAACAGTACAATCTATAACAGTCACCTTCACTGTCTCTTTTTTCCCATCTGCTGTTGCTGTAATCGTAGTTGAACCAACCTTTTTAAATGTCACAACACCTTTTGATACCGTTGCAACACTTGTATCAGAACTTGTCCAAGTAGCCTTATTTGTTACGTCTGAAGACGTTCCACCTGTTTTATACAAAATTGCTTTTAAAGTCGTTGAACCATCCTTAAAACATGCATTTAAGTTCCCTGTGATAGTCAATGAGTCTTCTGCAGTGATTTTAACGTTTGCACTTGCTTGTAGATGAAAATCCTTGTCTTTCCATGATGCCGTTATTTTTGCTTGTCCAGCTGAAAGGCCCTTTACAGTTCCACTTGATAAAACAGAAGCCACACTCGATTTATCTGACTTCCATTCATAAGCGTTTACATCTTTCCATGTTGACCATGAGTCAGTACCCTTTTTAGTCCTTACTTGGGCTTTATATTGCTTCGTTGCACCAATTGTAATCGTTGAGTCTTCAACTACTCGCATTTCTGCTTGATTTGTTATCTGACCGTACCAAGTAACATCAATTGGAGTATCGTACCGTACAGAATACTTTGGCTGCCCATCTTGATTTGTACCGAACTGAGCACGCTCTGTATACTGATAAGGATAACCCGTTTCTGTTATGAAACGAAAATGAGTATCACTCCTTTTAGTTAATGATAAACCTTTGAACGATTCTGCTCTTTTAAAAGTTACACTGTCATTTTTTAAATACACTTTATTTAAAGATGTTCTAGAGTATTTTTCTCGGGATGAATCTTCGAATATAGAAGGCATCTTATACTTCGTTAGATCTAGTGTATTTTGTACTTGTTTAGCTTTTGGAACGTTTTGACTACTGACGTTATCTGATGGGACCTTTCCACCATCTTTTACAGCTTCGAAATTTAAGTTATCCAGTTGAGTCCAATAAACAGCAGGCTTTGCTTCTACCGGTTCGGCTTTTACATCAACTGTATGTGAGCCTGTTGCCCCTGTTGGTTTACTAGGAGCTGCCGCGCTCGCCTTGCTATTTTGTTGAAATCCGTCAAAAACGGTTATATATGTCATATTCGAAAGTGTAAGAAAAAACACTATCATTAAGATAGCGATTATATTTGAAAGTTGTTTCATAATTTATCTCCCCTTGATTATTAATTCCGTCTGAATGAAAATCTTGTTTCGTCATCCGTTGTATGTCCATCAAGGCGATCAACTCCATATTCGTTGAATCGTTCTGTCCAGTACTTCACTTCTTTACCTTTTTTGAATATAGCGCCCCAGTTATCAGCGTCCAATGTTGTTAAACCGAAATTTTGAACCTTTAGTTTATCGTGAATCCCTCTGTTAGAAATAAAAGTTGAACTTGAACCGTTTGTGTAATCATCAATTGTTAATTTCTCACGATTTGAAGTAAACGTCATTTCTGTAAATACTTTGATTACACCACTATCTCCTTCAAAGAAGAATGTATCTTTACCAATAAACATTTTTGCAAAAATACTACTGTTCATCGCTTTTTGTAATGTATCGCCCTCAATGAAAATCATTTTTTCAATAGTAGCTACACCTGAATTGTTTTGTGTAAAAGTATGAGGTTTACCAATAATATTAGTAAACGGTTCTTCTTTCAAATACGAAAATTTGCTTGCAGACAGTATATTTGTTCCGGTTGTCGCTACTTCTACAAGCTCATTTAATCCTTTGAAGTCAGTAGGTTTTTTATTAATCGCTTCATTAAATCGAATTAGAATCGTTGCAACTTCGGCACGTGTTGTATTGCCACTCGTTTTAAACGATCCATCTTCAAATCCACTCATGATGCCTGTACCTAGCATTAAGGCAACATTTCCATACTCAGACTTGTTTAAACCGCCTTTGTAGTACTCGGCGACAGGTAATAATGTATACTCCCCATTTTTAATTGTTGTAGCAATTTCTCCATATTCAGAATTGGAAGCTGTTAAACCATTCGCTAACCATTTAGCAATCTCTTGTCGAGTCATTGCTTTATTAGGATCAAATTTATTGTTTTTAAAATCGTTCTCTTGAATAAATCCTAAAGCTAAACCTTCATTAATCGCAGCTTTAGCCCAATGTGTATCAGTTATATCTGTAAATGACTCGTTTTTACGATCAGTCCCATCAAACATACGAGACAAAAATGTTGCGAACTCAGCACGTGTCACATTGTTTGAAGGCTTAAATGTGCCATCTTGATACCCTGTCACTAACTTCTGACTTGCTACTTTTTCTACATTTTGATACGCCCAATGTTTGGAATCCACGTCTTTAAATGCAGCTGCACTCGCTAAAGCGTGATTTCCAAATAAAATTGGTAAACTTAACCCAGCAACTAACGTTATTTTCTCAAATGACTTCAATAGATTTTTCATAATATCCCTCCAATTTAATTTGCTATTGAATAACTTTGTTTTTTATTATTTATAAGATTATCTAAAACCCTCTCCATTTTTAAAATCTCCTTTTCGATTTCTTTTTTTATAGAAAATAAATTTTGGGTGCTACCAGTTCGATAATCTTTTATCAATAAAATGAATAAATCGATATCTAACTCATCTTCAGAGAGAGTCATCAACTTGTTTACACTTTCTAAAGAACCCTGTAGTTCATCTAAATATTCTCGAAGTAGCCGAACCTTAACTCCCTCTATAGATTTTTGAATTTCACCGTTTATATCTGAAAAGACTTTGTTTCTTTCTAAAAAGTCCGCAAGTGTTTCAAAATTATACCAATCTAATTCCTCATTGTTTTTAGGGACTAGAATCCAACCTGCTGATAAAACCCAAGTTAATAACCCACATTCTGTATTAATAGATTGTGAAACTGGTAATGAAAATAAATCATCTACTGACAATAAATCATCTAGTTTTACATAATCTAGTTCAAAACCAATTAGTGAACCCTTATATTTACATCGAAGTAAATCCTGCTTAGTCAGATTTCTTTCTAATAACTCTTTTTTTGATTTATACATTTACATCCGCCGTCCTCTCAATATTTTTTTAATTCTTCTAATTCTTCTAGTATTTTTTTCCTTTCTTTTTCAAAATCAACAGTTTGTTCTGGTACACACTCTGGTTCAGTTTCATAAAACCAATTAGGAACTATTTCTTTTCGTCTGGCATATTTAGCGGATTTATATGCAACACTTTGCTCTTTAAAATCTACGTAAGTATTAATGTGTTTCTCTGTTCTCCAGTTGTGCAATACACCAAGTATATAAGTAAATGTTTTAGCCTTTTTAGAAACTTTAATGGCTTCCAGTATCAAATCAGGCTCGTAGTATTGTAATGCCTCTTCCATAGCTGCTACATCCCTAACACTAATTTCTTTACCTATTTGATTTTTGAAAAACTGTTTTAACAAAGATAAATTATTATCGTTTAGATAATCGACAGACGACTGAATGACATTCTTTTCTCTGTCTGTCTCTTTATCTATATCTTTATCTTTATCTTTATCTTTATCTGTGTCTGTCTCTGTGTTACAGTTTGTTACAATAGCGTTACTATACGTTTCATCAATGTTACATTGTAACGCTTTTTGGCTCTCCCTATGTTTACGAACCCTTGCGGCACTTGAACTTTCACTACCTATAGACTTAATTGTTTCAGGAAGTATAAATTTGTCTTTTTCGACTTCTTCAAGTAATCCATTATTATGTAAAAATAATATTGTCATTTTTACATTTCCAGGCTCTTCATCAATTTCGAGAGCGACTTCTTCGTAAAATTCATCTTCGACACCTTCGAAAAATAAAACTCCGCTATCTTTTAAACTCAGCAACTGCATTTTTAGATAAATAATGGTATAAATATCACCACCAGCGATTTTACGAAGCTTTTTAATTCGCTTGTCACGAAAGAAGTCGTCTTTTAGTTTGAGCCAGTAGTATTTCTTACTGTCTGCCATGCAATTGCCCTCCTAAATGATTTAGGCACACTTTGTTTTTAACTTAATAATCAGGTAAAATTTTAGTGCTATACTCCGCTAAATCATTTATTGATTTGGTAATCTCGAGACCTCTAATGGCCCACATTAGAGGTCTTTTTTTATCTCTAAACATATTGCCCGCCATTTTCTATTGTTTCTTTTTTTCTAAAAACTCATCAATATCTCTTTTGCTAATTAACTTCACTCCATCAACTTCAATAACTGGCATTCCTTTATCAATAAATTTTTGAAGCGTATTAAAGCTAACACCAATATACAAAGCAGCTTCTTTTTTATTCATATATGGCTTATATCGATCCATTGAGTTAGCTTTATCCATTACTTCTTTTACCATACTTAATAATGTTTGCTCGTACACTTCAACAAATTTTTCTGAAATTTGGACTGTCGCACCCATAATATACCCCCTTCCATACATCCTTAGATATAATATTTATACATCTATAGATGTTATTGAACTTTATGATATTACTTGATATCATTTAAGTCAAGAATATATTTATACATGTAGGGAAATAACATCTGTAAAAGGAGGGACATTATGCTGAAAATTAATTTAAAAGAGGTATTAAAAGAAAAAGGGATGTCTCTTAGTGACCTTTCAAGGGCTACAGGTATTTCTTTAAATGCTATAAGTGCCTTTGCTAACGCCAAAAGTACTGCTGTTCAATTTGGAACATTAGAAAAAATATTAAAGGTTTTAGAAGTTGATGCTAGTGAGTTATTTCAAGTTATAAAATCACTCGCATCTTTAAGAATTGAAAGCCTGCCTTCTAATAATTCCATATGGAAAAACTCATACAGCTTTAAAGTAATTGCCTATTATTTTGATACTGAAGAAATAGAGGAAGTACTTTTAGATGTAGTAATAAATTCAACCTTTAATGTAACTAGAATTTTTCACTCCATCTCTTACTTAGCTATTCACGAAGATGTAGAAGTGAATTATTTAGCGTTGAATATTAACAACAATAATTCATCTATTCTAAAAGCAATTGATTTTTTGATAGTTCACCATTTAATAGAAAATGATTTATTAGAAAAAAACGACCAAAGAGATTTATTTGTGTTTGATTATAGCGACTTGATCAAAAATGCAGAATATGGGAGTTTTAGAACTAGTGTTACTGGGGCTGATTCGAATTACAAGCTCTTAGAGTTAATAGAGTATATTGCTGACCCAGGAATTGATGAAATAATTTTTAACGAGGATAATACATTCCAATCTATTCACGTTTATTTGTAATTTCATTCCCCTTCACACATATTGCCCGCCAGCGTATGCAATGGAGGTATTCAAATGTCCAAAGAAACTATTACAAAGTACAAAGATATCAAAATCATGCCTTATCAAAAGAAAGATGGAAAAACGTATTATAAATTTCAAATTTCACTCGGCTTTGATCCTTTTAAAAACAAACATGTTAACACAACTAAAAGCGGTTTTGAATCAATAAAAGATGCAAAACAAGCTATTAATAAAATGCTGGTAGAACGCGAAACAAAAGAAATTCATCACCTAAAAACTTATACGTTCAAACAAGTTTATGAAATGTGGTTATCGCAGCATAAACAAGAAATAAAACCAACTACGCTTGAAAGTAAAGAAAGCAAGTTTAACGCTAAAATACTGCCGAAATTCGGCCATTTAAACATTACAGATATTACGAGCTTCTATTGCCAAGAAGTTATTAATGGGTGGGCAAATGAAATGTCTGCATTTAATGATTACAAGATCCAAACAAATCTCGTTTTCAAGTTTGCATTTATGCATGGAATCATTGAAATGAATCCTTTTGACAAAGTGGTAACACCAAAAAAACGGAATACACTTGTATTTAATGAAGATGAGGAAGAAGCAATTAACTTCTATACAAAAAAGGAGTTGCAGCTGTTTTTAGAACTTCTATTTAAGGAACGTCCATTCAAATACTATCTAATGTATCGAATTTTAGCATTTACTGGACTTCGTAAAGGAGAATTACTAGCTCTGTATTGGTCAGATATAGATTTCTCTCAAAAGACGCTACGAGTGCGTAAAACGCTTGCCGAGCCAAAAGGTGGACGTATACTTCAAACACCCAAATCTATCGCCTCTAGACGTATTATAAGCCTTGATGAACAAACACTTTCTTTTCTAGCAACATGGAAAGAAGAACAAGTAAAAGAATATGCTACGTTTTCGCAAAATATAGAAGCTGATGTTAAACAATTAATCTTTTCTCGTTACTATCCCAAAAATAAAGAGTTCGATTTCTTACGTTTAGCACATTTAAATGACAAACTCTTTCACTTCCTCATTCATCATCCAGAACTACCAAACATCACAGTACACGCTTTACGTCATACACATGCTTCTTTGCTCTTTGAAGCTGGTGTGACAATCAAGGATGTTCAAGCTCGTCTGGGACATAGTGACATTAAAACAACAATGGATATCTATACCCATGTTACAAATTCTGCAAAAGAAAGAGCAGCTAAAGCATTCGAGGATTTCATGAAGTTTTAATTCGTATAGTTTTTTCATAGTTAGTTCGTTTTCAAACATGAAAAAACCCTTTCTCGAAAATTCGAGAAAGGGTTTTGAAAACGCTGATATAACAACGATATTAACGTTTTGAGAACTGAGGTGCACGACGAGCGCCGCGTAGACCTGGTTTTTTACGTTCTTTCATGCGTGAATCACGAGTAAGTAATCCAGCTGATTTTAATGCAGCACGGAAATCTGGGTCTACTTGAAGTAGAGCACGAGCGATACCGTGACGAACAGCACCAGCTTGACCAGTGTATCCACCACCGTTAACGTTTACGTGGATATCATAGCTTCCTGTAGTTTCAGTAGCTACTAATGGTTGTTTAATTACTTCACGTAATGCAGCGAATGGTACGTATTCTTCGATTTCACGTTTGTTGATAACAATTTTACCTGTACCTGGTACTAAACGTACGCGAGCTACAGAGCTTTTACGGCGACCAGTGCCGATGTATTGAACTTGTGCCAAAGTAATATCCTCCTCTTAATTTATATTATCCGCGAAGCTCGTATGCTTCTGGTTTTTGTGCAGCATGTGGATGCTCTGTTCCAGTGTAAACATTAAGTTTAGTGAACATTTTACGACCTAAAGAGTTTTTAGGAAGCATTCCTTTAACTGCTAATTCGATCATTCTTGTTGGGTACTTGTCTAGCATTTCACCAGCAGTACGAGTTTTTAAACCACCTGCGAATTGAGTGTGGTGACGGTAAAGTTTACCTTCTAATTTGTTACCAGTTAAATGGATTTTGTCAGCGTTGATGATGATTACGTGATCACCTGTGTCAACGTTTGGTGTGAATGTTGGTTTATGTTTACCACGTAAGATTGCAGCTACTTCAGAAGCTAAACGTCCAAGAGTTTGGCCTTCTGCATCAACTACTAACCATTTACGGTCTACTTCGTGACCTTTAGCCATGAATGTTGTACGCATGTATATATCCTCCTAATCGATTCGATTACCGTTATTTTTCATTAAACTACACTATAAGTTTTCGGGGCTTATTTGTGGTGGTAATGAAAATACCATCTGTTATCATATAATGAATGACTTTTAAAGTCAAGCAATTTCATTAAACACCTGGTAAAGTTGTTTCGAGGTTGAAAGTGACACTAATAGAACACTTTTTCTAAGTACAAACCTTGTGGTGGCGCAGTTTTCCCAGCTTTATCTCGATCTTCTGAAGCAACTACCAGAGCTATATTTTCAATCGTCCGGCGATCAATACCCACTTCCCACAATGTACCTGCAATAATTCGCACCATATTATATAAGAAGCCACTGCCTTCAATAACCATATGAAGCTCTTCCCCATGCCACTCAAATTGTAATGAGGTGACTGTCCTTACTTTATCCTGAACACTTGTATTGGCTGCGCAGAAGCATGAAAAGTCATGTGTCCCAATGATAGCTTGAGCAGCCTTCTGCATGGCAACTACATCAGGTTTGACCCCGTTTGTCTCAACGGTATAATGTCTCCTAAATGGATTTTGAATAGGCTCACAGGACCAAATATAACGGTATCGCTTCCCAGTTACACTATAGCGTGCATGAAAATCATGTTCTACTTCTTCTACAGACATTACGCGAATATCTCTAGGGAGCTGCACATTCAAAGCTTTGCGATACTTGTCAGCTGGAATGGCTAGTGGTGTATCAAAATGCAATGTTTGCCCTGTTGCATGAACCCTAGCATCTGTACGTCCACTTGCGGTTACCTTCACCTTTTCCTCTTTATGCATAATGGCTAATACACGTTCTATTTCTGCCTGCACGGTGCGTTCCCCAGGCTGTACTTGATAGCCTGAGAAAAGTGTACCGTCATAGCTAATAATTACTTTTAATCGTCGCATAAAGCATACTCCTTTAGCTTCTATAGAAGAATAGCAATACACCTATTGCTACTAATAATACAAGCGCAAATGTATCACCCATATCCCATTTTAGCCTACGATATCTAGTACGCCCTTCCCCTCCGCGATAGCCTCTTACTTCCATCGCTGTGGCTAAATCTTCGGCCCGTTTAAATGCGCTCACAAAAAGAGGTACTAGTAATGGCACTACAGCTTTAATACGGTCTTTTATTGGGCCTGAGGATAGATCAGAGCCTCGTGCCATCTGTGCTTTCATAATCTTATCTGTTTCATCCATTAAAGTTGGAATGAAGCGTAAAGAAATCGACATCATTAAAGCTAATTCATGGACAGGTACTTTCAATGCCTTCAGAGGATTTAAAAGAACTTCAATACCGTCTGTAATGGAAATCGGTGACGTTGTTAAAGTTAAGATAGATGTTATAAATACTAATACTAGAAAACGTACTGAAATATAAATCCCACGTCTAATCCCCTCATCGTATATGGTAATATACTTCGAGTCAAAAACGGGAACGCCTTCCTTCGTCATAAAAATATGAAGCAAGAAGGTAAAGGCCATCAAAAAGAGAACCGGTTTAAGACCATTTATCAAAAAATACAAGCGAATTCGTGATATTAATACAACAAGAAGCGTGAATGCCAAGAGCATAGCATACGTCACTGTATTATTGGCCAAAAATACTATAATAATAAAAGCAAAAACAAAGATTAGCTTAGAGCGTGGATCCAGTTTATGAACGGGAGAATCTCCAGGTAAGAAGCGTCCAAAAATCATTTTTTCCATCATGATTCCGCACGCTCCTCTCCTAGCAGTTGAGCAATTTCAGCTGCAAGTTCTTCTTCGGTCAAGCAAACTTTTGATAAGGGTTTCTCCATCATTTGCTCTATCTTTTGTTGAAAGCGGACAATGCGCGGTGGTTCTAAGCGGAAGCTCTTTAATGTATCAACATCCTTAAATATATCTCGTGGTGTTCCACTTAAAACATTTTTACCTTCATGCATAATCACAATATTATCAGCATATCGAGCAGCATCTTCCATGCTATGCGTCACTAGAATCGTTGTCAGGTGACGTTCCTGATGAAGCTGATAAAACATATCCATAATTTCTTTCTGACCACGTGGATCTAAGCCTGCGGTAGGTTCATCCAACACAATTACTTCAGGCTCCATCGCTAAAACACCTGCTATCGCTACTCGACGCATTTGACCTCCCGATAAATCAAACGGAGATTTATCTAGAACGTCTTCTGGTAACCCCACTAAGCTGACAAGTTCTCGTGCCCGATCTTCGGCTTCCTTTTCTGGTACGCCAAAGTTCATGGGACCAAACATAATATCCTTTAACACCGTTTCTTCGAATAATTGATGCTCAGGGAATTGAAAGACGATACCGACCTTTTGTCGTACAGCTTTTAAATCCTTTGCTTTTTTTCCGGCTACCACTACACGATCCCCGATATGTACTTCTCCTGAAGTAGGTTTTAGAAGAGCATTAAAATGCTGGAGAATAGTTGATTTACCCGAACCTGTATGACCAATAATTGCTTGATACGTGTGTGATGGGATATCGAATTCTACATCGAATAGTGCCCGTTTTTCAAAAGGCGTCCCTTGTGCATAAGCATAGCTTACTTGTTGAAGTTTGATGTCCATAAATCATTCACCAACTCTTCTTCTGTCATATGTTGTCCCATTAACGGAACACCTTCCTTTTGCAATAGCTTTGATAACTTTAGGGCAAATGGCAAGTCTAGTCCAAATTCCACTAGCTTGTCCCCAAGAGCAAATATTTCAGCAGGGATACCTTCTGCAAACTTCTTCCCATCATTCATAAAGAGTACACGATCTGCTAGCATCGCCTCTTCTAAATCATGGGTGATGGATAGGACAGTAAGTCCTGTTTCAGCACGTAAAGTTTGAACAGTTTGCAATACCTCTCCACGTCCCTGCGGATCTAGCATAGAAGTAGCTTCATCTAATATAAGAAGCTTCGGCTTTAAAGCAAGTGCTCCTGCAATCGCAACACGCTGCTTTTGCCCTCCTGATAAATGGTGTGGCTCATGATCTAAAAAGTGGCTCATTTTTACTTGTTCCAGTGCCGCATGAACACGCTGTACCATTTCTTCAAAAGGCACGCCATTGTTTTCCAATGCAAACGCAACATCATCCTGTACGGTTGCACCGACGAATTGATTGTCCGGGTTTTGAAAAACCATCCCCATGAGAGAACGGGACTCCCAAAGGTTTTCTTCACTTAATGGCTCTCGTAAAATGCGGACATCTCCTTTTTGAGGAAATAGCAAACCATTCATCAACTTTGCTATGGTCGACTTTCCAGAACCATTATGTCCTACTATAGCAATCCATTCTCCCTCTTCAACGGCGAAGCTAACATTTTCGACAGCATTACGACTAGTTGGTTCTTCTGGTGTATATGAAAAAGTCACATTATTTAAAGATAAAATTTCAGGCATTTCTAGAACTCCTCTCTACATGCTCAGCTCTACTAACTAACTTACACTTTTTTATGTATGAATTCTACTACAATCCTTATGTCGATAAAAGTAAAATACTAAAATAATGAAACGTTCTCGTCATGCTATGATTTGGGGAAAACATTAAACCCATATATTAAAAAAAGCACCACAAATTGGCGCTATCCTTAGTAATAAAAAAGCGCGCACCTCATTCAATAGAAATGCGCTAGTCGTTACATTTTCAAGAAATAAGGGTGCTCAAGCCCTTATTTCTC
Source organism: Lysinibacillus sp. A1 (assembly GCF_000801965.1). Lineage (NCBI taxonomy): Bacteria > Bacillati > Bacillota > Bacilli > Caryophanales > Bacillaceae > Lysinibacillus > Lysinibacillus sp. A1. The sequence continues at coordinate 103,306 of NZ_JSZM01000021.1, read as the reverse complement.
CTGAATGAGGTGCGGAGAGCTAAACGAGACGCCACACTTTAGTGTCCGCTCATCATAACGCTCAGCTTAATTATTTGTCGTATAAATCGTTTATAAAGAAAGAGGGTGGTGATTCCCACCCTCTTCACCACAAGTTTTCTCTTATGATTAAACTAGTTCAATCACAACTACAGGTGCACCGTCACCACGACGAGGACCTACTTTAAGAATACGAGTGTAACCACCTTGACGCTCTGCATAACGTGGTGCAACATCATCAAATAACTTTTGAAGTGCAAATGATGTTGATTCGTTACCTTCAGCATCAGTCGTTGTTACTAGTTCACGACGGATGAATGCAGCAGCTTGACGGCGTGCATGTAAATCTCCGCGCTTACCTAAAGTAATCATTTTTTCAACAGCTTTACGTACTTCTTTAGCGCGAGCCTCAGTAGTTTCGATACGCTCGTTGATGATTAAATCAGTAGCTAAGTCACGTAACATCGCTTTACGTTGAGAACTTGTACGACCAAGTTTTCTGTAACCCATGGATGTTTCCCTCCTTTATAGAAAAAAATCTGACCTTGTTAGTTTTGTTTAAATCGCTTAGTCTTCTTTGCGTAATCCTAAACCAAGCTCTTCTAACTTCGCTTTTACTTCTTCTAGTGACTTACGTCCAAGGTTACGAACTTTCATCATGTCATCTTCTGACTTATTCGCAAGTTCTAGTACTGTGTTAATACCAGCGCGTTTTAAGCAGTTATAAGAACGAACAGAAAGGTCAAGTTCTTCGATAGTCATCTCTAAAACTTTTTCTTTTTGATCTTCTTCTTTTTCGACCATGATTTCAGCAGTTTGTGCCTCATCTGTCATGCCAACGAAGATGTTAAGATGCTCGGTTAAAATTTTTGCTCCGAGCGAAATCGCCTCTTTCGGACCGATGCTGCCATCTGTCCACACATCAAGAGAAAGTTTATCGTAGTCAGAAGACTGACCTACACGAGTATTTTCCACTTGGAAATTGACGCGTGATACTGGAGTGTAAATAGAGTCGATCGGGATCACGCCGATAGGAAGATCCTCACGTTTGTTTTGATCAGCAGGAGTGTAACCACGGCCGCGTTGTGCGTACATACGCATACGTAAATGACCGTTTTTAGCGATTGTTGCAATATATAGATCAGGGTTTAAAATTTCTACATCACTGTCATGTGTAATGTCAGCAGCCGTAACTGTACCATCGCCTTTTACATCAATCTCAATAACTTTTTCTTCGTCAGAGTAGATTTTAAGAGCTAGTTTTTTCACGTTCAAAATGATTGAAGCTACATCTTCTACTACGCCTTCTACAGTTGAGAATTCGTGAAGAACGCCATCAATTTGAATGGACGTGACAGCAGCTCCTGGTAATGAAGACAGAAGGATACGACGTAAAGAATTACCCAAAGTGTTTCCATATCCGCGTTCAAGCGGTTCTACAACAAACTTTCCATACTTGGAATCTTCGCTGATCTCCACCGTTTCAATCTTTGGTTTTTCAATTTCGATCATTTTATTTACCCTCCTTCAAAACATCGAATGTATAGGTTCTTTCCATCATAGATTCGATCGTCAATGACGTATCGTTTATTATCTGCACAAGACAGTCTGTACAAAAAATGATGTTCTCATACAATATGAGACGCACCCATTACACGCGACGACGTTTTGGCGGACGGCAACCATTATGAGGAACTGGAGTAACGTCTTTAATAGCAGTTACTTCTAAACCAGCAGCTTGAAGTGCACGGATTGCAGCTTCACGACCAGCACCAGGACCTTTAACAGTTACTTCCAACGTTTTCAGACCATGTTCAAGGGATGTTTTAGCAGCAGTTTCTGCAGCCATTTGGGCAGCGAATGGTGTAGATTTACGTGAACCACGGAAACCAAGAGCACCAGCACTTGACCAAGATACAGCGTTACCTTGCATATCTGTAATCGTTACGATTGTATTGTTAAATGTAGAACGAATGTGTGCAATACCAGATTCGATATTCTTTTTCACACGACGTTTACGAGTTTGTTGTTTACGAGCCATGTTAAGAAGGAACCTCCTTTACCAATTATTTTTTCTTGTTCGCTACAGTTTTACGAGGACCTTTACGCGTACGCGCATTGTTCTTCGTATTTTGGCCACGAACAGGTAAGCCACGACGGTGACGGATACCACGGAATGAACCGATTTCCATCAGACGTTTAATATTTAATGAAGTTTCGCGACGTAAGTCACCTTCAAGTTTGTAAGAATCTAATTGTTCACGGATTTTGTTTAACTCATCTTCAGTTAAGTCGCGTACGCGTGTATCTTCTGAAATACCTGCGTCAGCTAGTACTTTCTGAGCTGTAGTTTTACCAATACCGAAAATGTACGTTAATGAAATTACCACGCGTTTGTCGCGAGGAATATCAACACCAGCAATACGTGCCATGTACGTTGTGCACCTCCTTTAGAATTAACCTTGTTTTTGTTTATGTTTAGGATTTTCACAGATTACCATTACTTTACCGCGTCGGCGAATTACTTTACATTTTTCGCAGATCGGTTTCACAGATGGTCTCACTTTCATCTAACCTAACCTCCTTAGTAGTCCGGAGCGCAAAAGATTATTTAAAACGGTATGTGATACGACCGCGAGTTAAATCATAAGGAGATAACTCGATAGTAACCTTATCTCCAGGTAGAATACGGATAAAGTGCATACGAATCTTACCAGATACGTGTGCTAGAATCACATGTCCATTTTCTAATTCTACCTTAAACATCGCGTTTGGCAAAGTCTCAACAACTGTCCCTTCGACTTCAATTACATCATCTTTCGCCATCTACTCTGTCTCCTCTCTATATGCAAATTAAAGTTCTCATCGTTACATCAAACGGATATCTGCTGCAACTATAGAAGCAACCTCGTTTCAACATATGTTTGGATTGTATGAGAGATGTTTGAAAGACGCTCGTCTGGTTTCGCTTCACACAATCCACGGAATATCCAGAACCTATAAGGGCACTGTAACTCCCATGTTTACACGAATACCGGAATGTCTTTGATGAGATATTCATACCCGTTACACAGATGCTTCCACGAAACCCATTATACTCCTCCAAAAGCTATGTTGCACTTTTTAGAAGAAATATATACCGGGCACAATATGCTTTTGCAACTCTCAAAAAAATTATGTTTCGTTGTTGCTCCCGCATGCCTCCCGCGGAAGCAGTATTCTGCGCCCGGAGCCGGGTATCAGCTGCGGCTGCCCTGTAAAAGAGCATCAAGATCAGCAAACACTTTGTTTATATCTTGCTGTCCATCTATATTAGTTAACACACCTTTTGATTGATAGAAATCAAGTAAAGGTTGTGCTTGTTTCATATTCACTTCCAGACGGTTCGCAACCGTTTCAGGATTATCATCGGCACGTGTGTAAAGCTCGCCACCATCTTTATCACATTTTCCTTCCTCAGCTGGAGGATTAAAAATTAAATGATAGGATGCGCCACAAGTTTTACAAATGCGTCGACCTGAAAGACGAGCAATTAACTCATCCTTTTCAACTTGAATGTTTAGAGTATGTTCAATTGCCTTACCAAGATCAGCAAGAATGCTATCTAAAGCTTCAGCTTGAGGAACAGTACGTGGGAAACCATCTAATAGGAAGCCCTTTTCACAATCAGGTTTAGCCAGTCGCTCACGAACAATACCAATCGTTACTTCATCCGGTACTAGAGCACCTTGATCCATAAACGACTTAGCTTGTAAGCCAAGTTCTGTACCTTCTTTAATAGCAGCACGGAACATATCGCCTGTAGAAATATGAGGAATCGCGTACTTCTCAACAATTTTATCTGCCTGAGTACCTTTACCAGCACCTGGCAGACCCATTAAAACGATATTCATTAGGAAATATTCCTCCCACCAAAGGTTTGCTGATTTAAGGAAACGATGGAACGTTCCCTAAAAACCAACATTATTTCATAAAGCCTTTGTAGTGACGTTTAACAAGTTGAGATTCTAGCTGTTTCATCGTTTCGAGCGCTACGCCGACTACGATAATAATACTAGTACCACCGATTTGCACTGAGGCAGGTAAATTCATAAAGTTAATGAATAAAATCGGCATTACAGCAATAACAGTTAAGAATATCGCACCAACAAATGTTAGACGATATAACACGCTTGTTAAATACGCTTGAGTGTTTTCACCAGGACGAATACCCGGAATATAAGCACCTTGTTTTTTCAAGTTGTCTGCCACATTTTCAGGATTCACTTGTACGAATGCATAGAAATATGTGAACGCGACGATCAATGCAACGTAAATAATCATTCCAACAGGTTTCGTATAATCAAACGTGTTTTCTATGAAAGTTGTTACGTCGTTTTGACCAAAGAACGTAGCTAACGTACGTGGTGTAACAATAAACGCTACTGAAAAGATTACCGGAATAACCCCTGCAGCATTTACTTTTAAAGGTAAATGTGTTTGTTGACCACCAGCTTGTTGATTACGTCCAGTAACTCGTTTTGCATATTGAATTGGAATTTTACGTAGTGCTTGTTGCACGTATATAACTCCAACTACAACTGCGAGTAAAACCAATACAAGCAATGCAAGGATTACGATATTGATAAATAATTTATCACCAGCACCCTCGATTTGCTGTGCAAAGATTTGGTTAATTCCTGTAGGCAATGCTGCAACGATACCTGCGAAGATTACAACAGATATACCATTACCAACACCGTGTGCAGTAATTTGCTCTGCAAGCCATACAAGGAAAGCTGTCCCCGCTGTCAATACAATGGCGATTGTAACATATGTTAGAACCCCTTCTTCTTTAATCAATGATCCGCCATACATTCTATTAAAACCGAATGACATTGCGAATGATTGGATGAAAGCAAGAATAATAGTAAAGTAGCGAGTGAATTGTGCAAGTTTACGTCTTCCGACTTCACCTTGCTTTGCCCATTCAGCAAACTTCGGTACTACGTCCATTTGCAATAACTGAACAATAATTGAGGCTGTGATGTAAGGCATAATTCCCATCGCGAAGATAGAGAAGTTCTTTAAAGCACCACCGCCAAAAGTATTCAGGAAACCAACGAGGTTAAACTCATCAGTTGCCTTTAATACATTTGCGTCAACGTTAGGCACTGGAATGAATGTTCCAATACGGAAAACGATTAACATTAAAAGTGTGAAAATGATTTTATTTCTTATATCTCGAACACGCATAAAGTTAGAGATTGTCTGAAACATTAAATCACCTCAGTAGTTCCGCCGGCATTCTCGATTGCTTCTTTAGCTGAAGCTGAGAATTTATGAGCTTTTACAGTAAGCTTTTTGTTAAGAGTTCCGTTGCCAAGAACTTTAATTCCAGCTTTTTCATTACTCACAAGACCAGTTTCAAGTAATAATGCAGTTGTTACCTCTGCACCGTCTTCGAAACGGTTTAAAGCATCAAGGTTAACGATCGCGTATTCTTTACGGTTAATGTTCGTAAAGCCACGTTTTGGTAAACGACGGAATAATGGGTTTTGACCGCCTTCAAAGCCTGGGCGTACACCGCCACCAGAACGAGCGTTTTGACCTTTATGACCTTTACCTGCTGTTTTACCGTTACCAGAACCGATACCACGACCAACGCGGTTGCGTTGCTTACGAGAACCTTCTGCTGGTTTTAACTCATGCAGTTTCATAGTGGGTGGCACCTCCTTGTTCATTAATTAGAAATTAAATTTCTTTTACAGTAACTAAGTGAGCTACTTTATCAAGCATACCGCGAGTAGCTGCGTTATCAGCTTTCTCTACAGTTTGGTGTAATTTACGTAAACCTAGAGCTTCAACAGTTTTGCGTTGAGCAGGTTTAGTACCAATCACAGATTTAGTAAGGGTGATTTCTAATTTGTTAGCCATATTATCTTTCCCCCCTTATCCTAATATTTCTTCCACTGATTTACCACGTAATTTTGCTACGTCCTCTACGCGTTTTAATTCAGTTAAACCTTGAACAGTTGCACGCACCATGTTGATTGGTGTGTTAGATCCAAGAGATTTTGAAAGAATATCAGTAATACCAGCAAGTTCTAGTACTGCACGTACTGGACCACCAGCGATAACCCCTGTACCAGGAGCAGCAGGTTTAATTAGGATTTCTCCTGCACCGAAGCGACCAAGCACTAAGTGTGGAGTTGTTCCACCAACACGTGGCACTTCTACTAAGTTTTTCTTCGCATCTTCAACAGCTTTACGGATAGCATCTGGAACCTCTTGAGCTTTACCAGTACCGAAACCTACATGACCGTTTCTATCGCCAACAACAACAAGTGCTGTGAAGCGGAAGCGACGTCCACCTTTAACAACTTTAGCAACACGGTTAATAGTAACTACGCGTTCTTCAAGTTCTCCAAGTTTGTTTGCGTCAATTCGACTCATGAAATGTGTCCCTCCTTCTTATTAAAATTCTAAACCATTCTCACGTGCAGCTTCAGCTAAAGCTTTCACGCGTCCATGATATAAGTAACCACCACGGTCAAAAACTACAGCAGTAATATTTTTTTCCGCAGCGCGTTTCGCGATTGTTTCACCGATTTTTGATGCAGTTTCAACATTGCTACCAGCACCTTCAAAACCTTTTTCTTGAGAAGATGCGCTAACAATTGTTACGCCTGCTACGTCATCGATAAGTTGAGCGTAGATGTTCTTGTTAGAACGGAATACGTTTAAGCGTGGACGCTCAGCAGTACCCGAAATTTTAGAACGTACTCGCGCATGACGTTTTTTACGAACTTGATTTTTATCCTGTTTCGTAATCACAAGGGTCACTCCTTTCTAATGCTTAAGCAGCATTATTTACCTGTTTTACCTTCTTTACGACGAACGTATTCGCCTTCGTAACGGATACCTTTACCTTTATATGGCTCTGGTGGACGAACGTCACGGATGTTAGATGCTAGAGCACCAACGCGCTCTTTGCTGATACCTTTAATGATGATTTTAGTGTTAGAAGGAACTTCAATTTCAAGACCATCTTCAGGTGTGAACTCTACTGGGTGAGAGTAACCTACGTTAAGTACAAGTTTTTTGCCTTGTAATTGCGCACGGTAACCAACACCGATAAGTTCTAAAGCTTTTTCGAAACCTGCAGAAACTCCAGTAACCATGTTCGCTAGAAGCGCACGAGTAGTACCGTGGTTTGTGCGGTGTTCTTTTGATTCAGAAGGACGTGATACTGAGATTACGTTACCTTCTTGCTCAATTTTCATATCTTGGTGGAAAGAACGAACAAGTTCGCCTTTAGGACCTTTAACAGTAACAGTGTTGTCAGCTGCAACAGTAACAGTTACGTTAGCTGGTACCTCGATAATTTTTTTACCTACACGAGACATTTAGTTGCACCTCCATTCATTTATTGCTAATTACCAAACGTATGCTAGAACTTCGCCGCCAACTTGTTTAGCGCGAGCTTCTTTATCTGTTAATAAACCTTGTGAAGTTGACACTAAAGCGATACCAAGACCGTTCAGTACTTTAGGAACTTCATTTGTTTTTGCGTATACACGTAGACCAGGTTTAGAAATACGTTTTAAGCCAGTGATAACACGCTCGTTATCTTTACCGTATTTTAAGAAGATACGGATAATACCTTGCTTGTTGTCTTCCACGTATTCTACGTCACGTACGAAACCTTCACGCTTTAAAATTTCAGCGATTTCTTTTTTCACGTTGGAAGCTGGTACTTCTAACTTCTCGTGACGAACCATGTTCGCATTACGAATGCGAGTAAGCATATCTGCAATCGGATCAGTCATTGTCATTACATTTACCTCCTTCCCAAATTAGGGGATTACCAGCTGGCTTTTTTCACGCCAGGAATTTGTCCCTTATATGCAAGTTCTCGGAAACAAATACGGCAAAGTTTAAATTTGCGATATACAGAGTGTGGACGGCCACAGCGTTCACAACGTGTATATTCTTGCACTTTAAACTTTTGCTTACGTTGTTGTTTAACGATCATAGATTTTTTAGCCACGTTTTCGCCCTCCTTGTTTGATTACTTTTGGAACGGCATACCGAATTGTGTCAATAACTCGCGAGCTTCTTCGTCAGAGTTCGCTGTCGTTACGATCACGATGTCCATACCGCGTACTTTTGAAACTTTATCGTAATCGATTTCTGGGAAAATTAATTGCTCTTTAACACCTAGAGTGTAGTTACCGCGACCATCGAATGCTTTTTTAGAAACACCACGGAAGTCACGTACACGAGGAAGTGAGATTGAGATTAATTTGTCCAAGAATTCATACATACGCTCACCGCGTAATGTAACTTTAGCACCGATAGGCATACCTTCACGTAAACGGAAACCAGCGATCGATTTTTTCGCTTTAGTTACTACTGGTTTTTGACCAGTGATAATTGTTAATTCTTCTACAGCTGCATCTAATGCTTTAGAGTTTTGAACAGCATCACCAACACCCATGTTGATAACGATTTTGTCAACTTTCGGCAATTGCATAACTGATTTATATCCAAATTTGCTCATAAGAGCAGGAGAAACTTCGTTTAAATACTTTTCTTTTAGGCGGCTCATGTGTGTACCTCCCTTCTTTTATTTACTAATTAGTCGATTACTGCACCTGATTTTTTTGCAACACGAACTTTTTTACCGTTTTCGATTTTATAACCTACACGAGTCGGCTCGCCAGATTTAGGATCGATTAGCATTACGTTCGAAACGTGAATTGCAGCCTCTTGGCTTACAATCCCACCTTGTGGATTCAATTGGTTAGGTTTAACGTGTTTTTTCACGATATTAACACCTTCAACAAGAACGCGATCTTGTTTAGGGAAAGCAGCTAGGATTACTCCTTCTTTGCCTTTGTCCTTACCAGTGATAACCTTAACCTTGTCACCTTTTTTTACATGCATGCTGTCGCACCTCCTTGATTGGCACTATCATGAAATTAAAGAACTTCTGGAGCTAGAGAAACGATTTTCATGAAGTTGCTGTCACGTAATTCACGTGCAACAGGTCCGAAAATACGAGTTCCGCGTGGTGATTTATCATCACGAATAATTACACAAGCATTTTCATCAAATTTGATGTACGTACCGTCTTTACGACGAACGCCTGATTTAGTACGAACGATAACAGCTTTAACAACGTCACCCTTCTTGACAACGCCACCTGGTGTTGCTTTCTTAACTGTACAAACAACGATATCACCGATGTTAGCAGTTTTACGGCCAGAGCCACCAAGCACTTTAATTGTAAGAACTTCACGTGCACCTGAGTTGTCAGCAACTTTCATACGACTTTCTTGTTGGATCACTTAGGTTACCTCCCTTCGGAAATGGTTGTTCCGAAATAGTTATTAAATAATAACCGCTTTTTCTACAACTTCAACTAGACGGAAACGTTTAGTAGCTGATAGCGGGCGAGTCTCCATGATACGTACGATATCACCGATTTTCGCTTGGTTTTGCTCATCATGAGCTTTAAACTTTTTAGAGTATTTTACACGTTTACCGTAAAGCTTGTGCTTTTTGTGAGTTTCAACTAAAACAGTAACAGTTTTGTCCATTTTATCTGAAACAACGCGGCCCGTGTAAACTTTGCGTTGGTTACGCTCAGTCATACTTGAAAACCTCCTTTATCAGTTATTTGCACTGATTTCTCTTTCACGAATAACAGTTTTCATACGCGCGATTGCTTTACGCACTTCACGAATACGAGCTGTGTTTTCTAATTGACCAGTCGCCAATTGGAAGCGAAGGTTGAAAAGCTCTTCTTTCAGTGATTTCACTTTTAATTCAATTTCAGAAGTGGCAAGGTCACGGATTTCATTAGCTTTCATTAGATTCACCACCAGTTTCTTGACGTTTTACGATCTTACATTTAACAGGAAGCTTATGTGATGCTAAACGAAGTGCTTCACGTGCGATCTCTTCAGACACACCAGCGATTTCGAACATAATTTTTCCTGGTTTTACTACTGCTACCCAACCTTCAGGAGAACCTTTACCAGAACCCATGCGGACTTCTAGAGGTTTTTTAGTGTAAGGTTTATGTGGGAAGATTTTAATCCAAACTTTACCGCCACGTTTCATGTAACGAGTCATCGCGATACGTGCAGATTCGATTTGACGGTTAGTAATCCAGCTAGCTGTTTGAGCTTGTAAGCCCCATTCGCCGAAAGATACTTCCTTGCCGCCTTTCGCTTCGCCACGCATGTTTCCGCGGTGTTCACGACGGTATTTTACGCGTTTAGGCAATAACATATTATTTGCCTCCTTCCACAGATTTCTTCGTAGGAAGAACTTCACCACGGTAGATCCATACTTTAACGCCTAATTTACCGTAAGTAGTGTCAGCTTCTGCGTGTGCATAATCAATGTCAGCACGTAGAGTATGAAGTGGAACAGTTCCTTCACTATAGTGTTCAGCACGCGCGATATCAGCGCCACCTAAACGACCAGATACTTGTGTTTTAATTCCTTTTGCACCAGCACGGATTGTGCGTTGGATCGCTTGCTTTTGCGCACGACGGAATGATACACGGTTTTCTAATTGACGAGCGATGTTTTCAGCTACTAGACGAGCGTCAAGATCTGCACGTTTAATTTCAATGATGTTGATGTGTACACGTTTACCAGTTAACTCGCTAAGGTATTTACGAAGATTTTCAACTTCAGTACCACCTTTACCGATTACCATACCTGGTTTCGCAGTGTGAATTGTAATGTTTACACGGTTTGCAGCACGTTCAATTTCAACTTTAGAAACTGAAGCGTCTTTAAGAGCCGTTTCAATATATTTACGCACTTTGATGTCTTCGTGAAGTAGAGTTGCATAGTCTTTTTCAGCGTACCATTTTGACTCCCAGTCACGAATAATACCAACGCGTAGTCCTATTGGATGTACTTTTTGACCCACGGATTAACCCTCCTTCTTCTCAGATACCACTAGAGTGATGTGGCTTGTGCGTTTGTTAATTGCGCTTGCACGTCCTTGCGCACGTGGACGGAAACGTTTTAAAGTTGGACCTTCATCAACGAACACTTCAGAAACTACTAAAGAGTTGATGTCAAGATCGTAGTTGTGCTCAGCATTAGCAACTGCAGATTTTAATACTTTCTCAACGACTGGAGACGCCGCTTTTGGAGTATGACGTAAAATTGCAACTGCCTCACCAACTTGCTTGCCTCGGATTAAGTCTACAACTAGACGTACTTTGCGAGGAGCAATGCGTACTGTACGAGCGATAGCTTTAGCTTGTGTCATTAGGATTTACCTCCTCTCAAAATTAGCGTCTTGTTTTCTTGTCGTCTGCACCGTGACCTTTGTAAGTACGTGTCGGTGCGAACTCACCAAGTTTATGGCCTACCATATCTTCTGTTACGTATACAGGAACATGTTTACGTCCATCATATACAGCAATCGTTAAACCGATAAAGTTCGGGAAGATTGTAGAACGGCGTGACCAAGTTTTGATAACTTGTTTTTTCTCAGAAGCCTCTTGTACTTCCACTTTTTTCATTAAGTGGTCATCGACAAAAGGTCCTTTTTTCAAGCTGCGACCCATGTAGGAACCTCCCTCCGTGATTCCACCACGGCTCTCACATAGAACCGTAGTTTAACCACTTTATTTTTTACGACCACGGATGATAAATTTATCCGATTTGTTTTTCTTGTTTCGAGTTTTGTAACCAAGAGCTGGTTTACCCCAAGGAGTCATCGGTGATTTACGTCCGATTGGAGAACGTCCTTCACCACCACCGTGTGGGTGATCGTTAGGGTTCATTACAGAACCACGTACAGTTGGGCGTTTACCTAACCAACGGCTACGACCTGCTTTACCAATGTGTACAAGTTCATGTTGTTCGTTACCAACTTGACCGATTGTAGCTCGGCAAGTAGCTAATACTAAGCGTACTTCACCAGATTGAAGACGTACGATTACGTATTTTCCTTCACGGCCAAGTACTTGAGCAGAAGTACCAGCAGAACGTACTAATTGTCCACCTTTACCAGGTTTTAACTCGATGTTATGGATAGTAGTACCCATTGGAATATTTGCTAATGGTAATGCGTTACCTACTTTAATATCTGCATCTGGACCAGAAACGATTGTTTGACCAACCTCTAGACCTTTAGGTGCTAAGATGTAAGCTTTTGCTCCATCAGCGTAATTGATTAATGCGATATTCGCAGAACGGTTTGGATCATATTCAATAGTAGCAACTTTTGCCGGAATGCTATCTTTAACACGTTTGAAATCGATAACACGGTATTGCTTCTTATGACCACCACCATGATGACGAACAGTGATTTTACCTTGGTTGTTACGACCAGCTTTGCGTTTAGTTGGTTCAAGCAATGATTTCTCAGGCTTGTTAGTTGTAATTTCCGCAAAGTCTAATGACGTCATGTTACGACGACCATTAGAGGTAGGTTTATACTTTTTAATCGCCATTGTGTTTTCCCTCCTTCTTGAGTGTTCAAATCATAAATCCACTAGGGATTACATTTCGAATAATTCGATTTCTTTGCTATCAGCAGTTAATTTAACAATCGCTTTACGACGTTTGTTAGTGTAACCACCGTAACGGCCAACGCGTTTGAATTTACCTTTGTAGTTAAGAACGTTTACTTTCTCAACATTTACACCAAAGATTTCTTCTACAGCGTCTTTTACTTGAGTTTTGTTAGCGCGAGTGTCTACTTCGAAAGTATACTTTTTCTCTGCCATAAGTTCTGAAGAACGCTCAGTAATGACTGGACGTTTTAAAATATCACGTGCTTCCATTATCCAAGCACCTCCTCAACTTTTTCTACTGCAGATTTAGTGAATACAACTTTTTCGTGACCTAAAAGATCAAGAACGTTGATTCCATTTGCAGTTAAAACTGTTACACCAGGGATGTTACGAGCTGATAATGCTACGTTTTCATCTAGGTCAGCAGTTACGAATAAAGATTTTTTCTCTAAAGAAAGATCTTTAAGGATTTTTGTGAATTCTTTTGTTTTTGGTGCTGCTAGAGTTAGAGCATCAAGAACTAAGAAGTTTTGTTCTACTACTTTAGCTGATAAAGCAGATTTAAGAGCTAAGCGACGAACTTTTTTAGGTAATTTATAAGAATAGCTACGTGGAGTAGGACCGAATACGACACCACCGCCGCGCCATTGTGGAGAACGGATAGAACCTTGTCGAGCACGACCAGTTCCTTTTTGACGCCATGGCTTACGACCACCACCAGCAACTTCAGAACGGTTTTTAACCTTGTGATTACCTTGACGTAGAGAAGCGCGTTGAGCTACTACTGCGTCGAATAATACTGCTTCATTTGGCTCGATTCCGAAGATCGCATCGTTTAATTCGATTTCACCAACTGAAGCACCTGTTTGACTAAGTACAGATACTTTTGTCATTCCTGTTTCCTCCTTTCCTTAAGTGATTACTTAGCTTTAATTGCAGTTTTTACTGTAACTAGAGCTTTTTTAGAACCAGGAACATTACCTTTAACAAGTAGTAAGTTACGATCTGTATCAACTTTCACGACTTCTAAGTTTTGGATTGTAACTACAGTGCCACCCATTTGACCAGGTAATTTCTTTTGTTTAAATACGCGGTTCGGAGCAACTGGACCCATTGAACCAGGACGACGGTGGTAACGAGAACCGTGGGCCATAGGACCACGAGATTGTCCGTGGCGTTTAATTACACCTTGGAAACCTTTACCCTTAGTAACACCTGTTACATCAATTACATCGCCTTCTGCGAAAATTTCTACTTTGACTTCTTGACCAACTTCGTACTCTTCCACGTTCACGTTGCGGAATTCACGAATGAAGCGCTTAGGAGCAGTGTTCGCTTTTGCTACGTGACCTTGTTGTGGTTTGTTAGAAAGCTTAACGCGCTTATCTTCGAAACCAACTTGAATTGCTTCGTAGCCGTCTGTTTCAACAGTTTTCTTTTGAAGTACTACGTTTGGAGTAGCTTCGATAACTGTTACCGGGATTAAATCGCCGTTTTCAGCGAAAACTTGTGTCATACCAATTTTTCTACCTAAGATTCCTTTAGCCATTTGTCACACCTCCTGTAAGTTTTAAAAAGTTATATTGTTTTTACCATTAAAGTTTGATTTCGATATCAACGCCAGATGGTAAATCAAGTTTCATTAACGCATCAACAGTTTGTGGTGTTGGGTTAACGATATCGATCAGACGTTTATGCGTACGCATTTCGAACTGTTCACGAGAATCTTTGTACTTGTGAACCGCACGAAGAATTGTGTACACAGACTTCTCAGTTGGAAGTGGAATCGGACCTGATACACTTGCACCTGAACGTTTTGCAGTTTCCACAATTTTCTCAGCAGACTGATCTAAAATACGGTGATCATACGCTTTTAAACGAATACGAATCTTTTGTTTTGCCATTATTTTCCCTCCTTCTCGCCTATTTTCTAGACATTCTCCACGAAAATTTTCCCACACACCGCCATGGCAAAGCGGCCGGGTGTGTCGGCAACCTCTCGCTTCATCGCAGTCAAAGACCAACATTCAACATTATATACAATAAAAAAAGAATAAGCAAGTCTTTTCGCTAAATTCTTTTAAATGTTGCAGATATTCTTAGTACTACTATTACTTCGCTTTGTTAAGCCGTTTATTAGTATATAAAATTTCACTACATATTGCAACACCTAAGGTTATCAAGCAACAATGTCGAACATTTCAAATAACTATGAAGTCTTTTTAAATAGTAGTACCCCTTCTTACTTCTATAGAAAGAACACACATGCAATCCAACCAAATAGAATTAGTGGGATGTTAATGAATATAAAAGTAGGAACACAGGTATCCCAAATATGATGATGTTGTCCATCTACATTTAATCCTGCTGTTGGCCCTAATGTAGAATCTGATGCTGGAGAGCCTGCATCGCCTAAAGCTCCTGCTGTACCTATTAAACAAAGGATCGCTAACGGGCTCATTCCTAACCCTTGTGCAAGAGGAACAAATAGTGTCGCGATAATTGGCACTGTGGCAAAGGAAGAGCCAATCCCCATTGTCACAACTAATCCTATGACTAACATAATAAATACCGCTAAACTTCTATTTCCTTTTAAAATAGTTATAGAGCTTGTAATTAAGCTATCCACATGTCCAGTAGCATTAATGACCGCAGCAAAGCCATTTGCGGCAATCATAACAAATCCTATAAAGGCCATCATCTTCATTCCTTCAGATAAAATGTCATCTGCCTCTTTCCATTTCAGCGCCCCTGTAAAATACATAACCATAATACCTGCAAAGGAACCAACAATCATAGAATCTGTTAACACTTGAGCACATAATGATACGACTAATGCAAAGGCTGTGGAAAACATCACAAATTTGCTGACATTAACATGGAGTGAGTCAGCCTCTATTTCATTATTTTTATAATTCCTTGGCTTGCGATATACAATAAAGGCTGTAAATAGTCCAACCAACATACCTAGCAATGGAATCGCCATTGCCACAGGAACATCACGTGAGGATACTACCATCCCAGCCTCAGACACCTGTGTAGCAACGATATCTTGAAAGATCGCTCCAAAGCCAGCTGGTACAAAGCTATACGTACCGATTAAGCCCACTGCAATTAAAGTTGCCACTAGACGTCGATCGACCTCTAGCATATTTAAAATTTTTAAAACAGGAGGAATCAATAGTGGAATAAAGGCGATATGAATAGGTATGACATTTTGAGATAAAATGGACATCAAGAAAATAAGGAAAAAAATTAAGACCTTCACTAAACCTTTACGATTACTTTCACTATTTAAAATCTTTAGCATCCCCGTAATCATCAATTCAGGTATCCCTGTTTTGGCAATGGCGATGGCAAAGGCGCCAAGTAAGCCATAGCTTAATGCAATCGTTGCACCTGCCCCTAACCCTTCTGTAAATGATTCTACTGTCGCCTCAATGCTCATTCCGCTTGTAAGGCCGCCTACAAACGCTCCTAACACTAAAGAAAGAACGACATTGATGCGAAGTAGGCTTAATATTAACATGACGGCTACCGCCACTATTACTGCATTCATTGTTACACTCACTTTCATACACTAAATTACTAACATGTTAAAGATTATTATTCTGATAATTGAAAGTCAAGGTTTTTCATCGTTCGAAGCAATAAAAAAACAGTATGATCTATTTAGCATCACACTGTTTCTATGTTTTACTTATTTAATTGTTACAATGATTCTCGAACGACTTTTTTATAATAGCCTACCGACAAAATGGCAAAAATCGTATACAACGCTATATAACAGCACATTGCAATCCACAAGGGTGCCGTTAACTCTGTACCAAATAAAAACCATCCTGATTTAACAGCAAAATAACTATGCAATAGTCCAATAATTAAAGGGACTCCAAAATTAAAGGCTTGTTTCATATATATGCCTCTCATAATATCTTTTTCTGCAAAGCCAATTTTTCTGAGGATTGTATAGGAACCACGCTCTTCCTCTGCCTCGGACATTTGTTTGAAGTACAGAATGCTACCAGTTGTCATTAAGAAGGCTAATCCTAAAAAGGCAGTTGTAAAAATAGTGAGACCTAATGATTCAATATTATCTTTACGTTTCTCTTCATATGAAGATTGAGTATATTGCTGTGTTTTACCTTCATGATCTTTAGTTATAATCACCCCGGCATTTGTCTGTACATATAATTTCTCTGCCATTATTAAGTCTTCTTTTGAATTGATAGTAATAGATGATTGTTGATGCCAAGGGTAATGCCCTGATTGCGTAGTTAGACTTTTAAACATGTCATCTGTTATAACAAAGATGGGCCCACCACCTCCAGCTGTAACAATACCACTTATAATACTTTTATCGTGTACTTCTACAACATGAAAAGTTTCTTCAAGCTCCCCTGCAGATACTACTACATCACGATCTTTCTCTAATGGGAACATCTCAGCCATATACCCACCATAGTTTGTTAAAATCACTTCGTTCCCTGATAGCGAGGCTTCTGGAACGCTCTTCTTATAATCAGAAAGTGGAATCGTATAAATTGTTCCTTCCATATCATATAAAGGATTATCCTGCTGCTTTTTAGACATTAATTGTCCTACGGAGGCTGTTACTCCTTGCAAACGATAATCTACCTTATCATAGACTATGTTATTTTCCTCTAACGCATGTAAGAAAGACATCCCCTGCTCTTCTAGCAAGATAAAATCACCTGGTACTTGACTATATGCCGATGCTTCTGAGGAATAGTAGGAGATATAGGATAATGTCGTCACTCCTAGAGATACACCTGTTAATACGGTTATAAGCGTTAATGACTTAGCGTTGCTCTTCATACGATGCATAATAGGCGTTAATGCCAATACATCCTGGATGGAAAGATGCCCTTTTTTCTTTAAGCGAATTGTATTCATAATAAACGCTACCGAGAATCGAAAGACCAGAAATGTTCCACCAATTGTAGTAGCTAGAATAATGATCATATTAATAAATAGGTTACCGGCTGATTCAATATCAAACAACTTTGTTGAAGCATAGTAACCATAAACAATTAAAACTAGCCCCATAAAGCCTATGGCCATTTGTAATGTACTAAAACGTCTTACACGTTCATCTGCTTGTTTAGCTGCGGTAAATAATGATAGTAAAGAAACGCGATGGATCATCCAGGCCATTTGTATAAGGACAATCAACAAAAGTATCGTAAATACAATCACGGATTGCTGTAATGCCTGCGTACTAAATGTCATGGATACAAGAGCTTCTTTCTCAAGTACACGCAATAAAATCATTGCAAACACACGTGAACTAAAGAAACCGGCCAACATACCTAAAATTACAGCTCCGACAAATAGTAGAATATTTTCGATTGCTAATAGGCGTACAATCAATCCCTTGGTCATGCCAATCAATTGGTACAAGCCTATCTCCTTACTACGACGCTTCATAAATAAATGATTGGCGTACAAGACGAAGAACAAGACGATAAAATATAAAATATAAGTTGCTGCTTTGAATCCAGCCGTCGCCGTTCCACTCATTTGAACAGCATCCCATACTGCAGAATTATTTTGTAATGTTACAAAGGAAAAATATAAAGTAACGCTAAAAATAAGCGCAAAAAAATATAAATAGTAGTGCTTCATATTTTTCTTCATGCTTCTTAACACTAGCTTACTAAGACTCATAACCATCACCGCCTAGCACACTTTGCGTATGCATGATTTCCTGGAAAAAAGCCTGTCTTGTTTTATCCCCTTTATAAAGCTCACTATAAATAAGACCATCCTTTAAAAATAAAACACGTGTACAGAAACTTGCAGCTACTGCATCATGCGTAACCATCATGATTGTCGCTTCTTTTGTCTCATTAATATTTTGTAGATTTTGAAGCAAGGCTGTCGCTGATTTGGAATCTAATGCCCCAGTAGGCTCATCTGCAAATACCAATGATGGATTTGTAATAAGTGCACGCGCAGCGGAAGTACGCTGTTTTTGACCTCCGGATATTTCATTGGGATATTTATTTAAAATTTCTGTTATGCCTAGTAAGGATGTTAGCTCTTTTACACGGCTTTCAGCAACTGCTTTAGGCAATTTACTGATTGCTAAGGGGAGAAGGATATTTTCCTTTACGGTTAATGTATCTAATAAATTATAATCTTGAAATATGAAACCTAATTGCTCTCTACGGAAGTTGGCCAAAGCCTTTTCCTTCATTCCCCGTAAATTATGACCGTTTATTTCGATGACTCCTTCTGTTGCAAAGTCGATTGAACATAAGACATTTAAAAGTGTTGTTTTTCCTGAGCCAGAAGGTCCCATAATACCTACAAATTCGCCTTTACTCACTTCCAAATCAATACCCTTTAACACTTCCTGAGCCGTTGATTTCCTTCCATAAACTTTTTTTATTTTACGACCAGTTAACACTGTCACTTATAAACGCCCCTCTCTATATTCCAAGTGTACCCTGTTGCCCCTATTCATTCGTGCGTTTTACATGACAATATAAAAAGGTAGGTGACATTTTCGTCATCTACCTGTTAGTTTGACATATTCATTTTGTAATGGGAACCGTAGCGTAAATAATGAACCCTCACCTACATTCGATTGAACATTTATACGGATACCTATTTTTTGCGCGACATTATATGCTAAGTAAAGACCCATACCAGTAGACTGAGTAGATTCTCTCCCTACGTTACCTGTATATGACTTTTGAAAAATTCTAGGTAAATCCTCCGAGGGTATACCAATACCTATATCTTTAATATGTAATAAAGTCGCACCTGTTGGGTCAAGTTCAGTAAAAATCGTTACCTCTGAATTGGCTGAACTATATTTTATGGCGTTCGAGAGAATTTGCCGTACAATAAATGCTAGCCATTTACCATCCGTCATCACCTTTTCTGTCAGTTCATCTATTTCAAAACCAATTCCCTTTTCTATACACCAGGCTTGCATAGCTCGAATCTCTTTATAAACAATTGGTTTCAACTCAATTTCGGTTAAATAATTGTCCTTTTCTATAGAAGTAAGTCTAGTTTGGTGCAGCTGTTGATCAACTAACAGATGTAGTCTTAACCATTCATTTTCTAATTTTCGACGTGTGGACAAATCCTCTACATGGTCTAACATTAGATTTATAGTTGTTAAAGGTCCTTTTACTTCATGAACCCATGCCAGCAACTCATCTGAATACTCTTGGAGCTGCACTTTGGCCTGATTCAATTCCATATTCTTCTCATGAAAGACATCCTCTATTTTTCGAAAGCCCACTTCTTGAAAAGGTGATAATGATAAGCTACTTTTATGTGCTTCATCAAGATGACCATCCATATTTCCCAGGAAATCATTTAATTTCCCAACTTCAGCGATAAAGCGCCATACGAAAAAGAGTGCGAAACTAACAAGCAAACTAACATTTACATACCAAATAGACACACTATTTAAACCAACATCTAAAGAAAATAGCACGTTTAATAGTACCATTATAAATCCAAAAAAACCGATCCATGCAAAGCGCTCTTTTATAAATAATAGTAACAAATTAGTTCACGTCCCTTGGGTTACTGCTATATAGCCAAGTCCCTTTTTGGTTAGAATCACTTCATGTAAGCCAATATCCTCTAACTTTGCGCGTAAACGGTTAACATTCACTGATAACGTATTATCGTTTACAAAACGTTCATCATCCCACAGTTTTCGCATTAGTTCATCTCTTGAGACGATATGATTAGCCTGTTCCACTAAGATGCGCAATATAAAGAGTTCATTTTTTGTTAAGGGTGCTATAGCTCCATCACACATAATTTCACTCCTTGCATAATCAATAACGGCTTCGTTAAAGCGTGTAACATCCATCTTTGCTTCAACATAGTCATATGTTCTTCGTAAAATAGCCTGTGCTTTGGCGAGTAATACTTCCATATGAAAGGGTTTTTGTATAAAATCATCTGCACCCATTTGCATAGCCATCACCATATCCATTGGATGATCTCGCGAGGATAGAAAAAGGATTGGCACATTGGAGAGATGACGAATTTCTCGACACCAATGAAAGCCATCATAGGCAGGCAACTGAATATCAATTAGCACAAGATGTGGCTTCACTTCTATAAAATCATCCATCACCTTTTGAAAATTTTTAGGTCCAACAACTTGTAATGACCATTGTGCAAAACGTTCTTCAATCATACTAAATATCGACGGATCATCTTCTATCAGTAAAATTTTCATCTCCATATTCAAATCCCTTTCTGCTTAATTATTTAACCTAGATGACATGCTCGCTGTTATGTATTCATACACTAATTAAAACCTTAATTACTTTTATTTTAACATAAAAAACCAATCTGTAAGCGTCCCTACAGATTGGTTTGACTATTAGCGAAAGCTAAAATTATTTTTGGATAGAAGCAACTACGCCAGCGCCTACAGTACGGCCACCCTCACGGATAGAGAATTTAGTACCTTCTTCAAGAGCGATTGGAGCGATAAGTTCAACTGTCATTTCGATGTTATCACCAGGCATTACCATTTCAACGCCTTCTGGTAAGTTACAGATACCTGTTACGTCAGTTGTACGGAAGTAGAACTGAGGACGGTAGTTAGAGAAGAATGGAGTATGACGGCCACCCTCTTCTTTTGATAAAACATAAACTTCAGCTTTGAAGTTAGTGTGTGGAGTAATTGAACCTGGTTTAGCTAATACTTGACCACGTTGGATTTCTTCACGAGCAACACCACGAAGTAAAGCACCGATGTTGTCACCAGCTTCAGCATAGTCTAATAATTTACGGAACATTTCTACACCAGTTACAGTAGTAGATTTAGCTTCTTCAGCGATACCGATGATTTCAATTACGTCTCCAACTTTAACTTGACCACGTTCAACACGGCCAGTTGCAACTGTACCACGACCAGTGATAGAGAATACGTCCTCTACTGGCATCATGAATGGTTTGTCAGTTTGACGTTCTGGAGTTGGGATGTAAGAATCTACAGCGTCCATTAATTCAACGATTTTTTCTTCCCATTCTGCTTCGCCTTCAAGAGCTTTAAGAGCAGAACCTTTGATTACAGGAATATCGTCACCTGGGAAGTCATATTCAGATAGTAGGTCACGGATTTCCATTTCTACTAATTCTAATAATTCTTCGTCATCAACCATATCACATTTGTTCATGAATACTACTAAGTATGGAACACCTACTTGACGAGATAAAAGGATGTGTTCACGAGTTTGTGGCATTGGGCCATCAGCAGCAGATACTACTAAGATACCGCCGTCCATTTGTGCAGCACCAGTGATCATGTTTTTAACATAGTCAGCGTGTCCTGGGCAGTCAACGTGTGCATAGTGACGAGTTTCAGTTTCGTATTCTACGTGAGAAGTATTGATTGTGATACCACGCTCTTTTTCTTCAGGAGCGTTATCGATGTCAGCGTATGATTTAGCTGTACCACCCATTTTTTTAGAAAGAACTGTAGCGATTGCAGCAGTTAAAGTAGTTTTACCATGGTCAACGTGTCCGATTGTACCAATGTTAGCATGCGTTTTAGAACGGTCAAATTTTTCTTTAGCCATTAGAGATTGCCTCCTCAAAATTATATGTTTTATTTTTGAAATTTATAGAATGAATGCTGATAGAGAACGGGCCCATCCCCTATCCTGCAATCATAGCTTACAAATTAGTTATACTTTATGCAAGATGAAAATTCAATTATTCACCTTTATTTTTTTTGATGATTTCAGCAGCAATTGATTTTGGTACTTCTTCATAATGATCGAATGTCATTGAGAATACACCACGACCTTGCGTTGCAGAACGAAGAGTCGTTGCATAACCAAACATTTCTGCTAAAGGAACCATAGCACGAACAACTTGTGAGTTACCGCGAGCATCCATACCCTCAACGCGACCGCGACGAGAAGTAATGTTACCCATGATATCACCAAGGTATTCTTCTGGAATTACAACTTCTACTTTCATCATTGGTTCTAAGATAACAGCATCACATTGTTTAGATGCTTCTTTAAGAGCCATAGATGCAGCAATTTTGAACGCCATCTCATTCGAGTCAACGTCATGGTAAGAACCGAATACTAATTTCGCTTTAATATCGATTAGAGGGTAACCAGCTACTACACCGCGGTCAAGAGAGTCACGAAGACCAGCTTCAACTGCAGGAATGTATTCACGAGGAATTACACCACCAACGATAGCGTTTTCGAATTCAAAGCCTTTACCTTCTTCATTTGGAGAGAACTCAATCGTTACGTCACCATATTGTCCACGACCACCAGATTGGCGAGTGAATTTACCTTGAACTTTTGCAGAGCCACGGAATGTTTCACGGTAAGATACCATTGGAGCACCTACGTTAGCTTCTACTTTAAATTCACGGCGCATACGGTCAACTAAGATATCAAGGTGAAGTTCACCCATACCTGAGATGATTGTTTGTCCAGTTTCTGTGTCAGTGTGAGCACGGAAAGTTGGATCCTCTTCTTGAAGTTTTTGTAAAGCTTGACCCATTTTATCTTGGTCAGCTTTTGATTTTGGTTCTACAGAAAGAGAAATTACTGGCTCAGGGAATTCCATTGATTCAAGAATAACTAGGTTTTTCTCGTCACAAAGAGTATCACCAGTAGTAGTATCTTTAAGACCTACTGCTGCTGCGATGTCCCCAGCGAATACTTTAGAAATCTCTTCACGAGAGTTAGCGTGCATTTGTAGGATACGACCTACACGCTCACGTTTACCTTTAGAAGAGTTTTGTACGTATGAACCTGAATCTAATGTTCCAGAGTACACACGGAAGAACGTTAATTTACCTACGAATGGGTCAGTCATAACTTTGAATGCAAGAGCCGAGAATGGCTCCTCATCAGAAGATTTACGTTCTAACTCTTCGTCACCATCAACAGAAGTACCTTTGATTGCTGGTACATCTACTGGAGATGGTAAGTAATCGATAACAGCATTTAACATTGGGCGTACACCTTTGTGTTTGAACGCTGTACCACAGATTACTGGGTAGAATTCTACTGCGATTGTAGCACGACGGATTGCCGCTTTAAGTTCCGCAACAGTGATTTCTTCGCCTTCTAAATATTTTTCCATGATATCTTCATCAACACTTGCAACAGCATCGATTAATTTTTCACGGTATTCTTCAGCTTGTGCGCGGTATTCTTCAGGAATTTCTCCCTCAGTTACTGCTGTACCTTTTTCGTCACCATAGAAAGTAGCTTTCATTTCAACCAAGTCAATGATTGCAGAGAACTGATCTTCAGCGCCGATTGGTAATTGAATAGGGTGAGCGTTTGCTTGTAAACGATCATGTAGAGTTCCTACAGAATATAAGAAGTCTGCACCTGTTTTATCCATTTTGTTAATGAATACAATACGTGGAACACCATAAGTTGTAGCTTGACGCCATACAGTTTCAGTTTGAGGCTCAACACCAGATTGAGCATCTAGTACTGTAACAGCACCGTCAAGTACGCGTAATGAACGTTCTACTTCTACAGTGAAGTCTACGTGTCCAGGCGTATCGATGATGTTTACACGATGGCCTGCCCATTGGGCTGTTGTTGCTGCAGAAGTGATTGTAATACCACGTTCTTGCTCTTGCTCCATCCAGTCCATTTGAGAAGCGCCTTCATGAGTTTCACCGATTTTGTGAATCTTACCAGTGTAATAAAGGATACGCTCAGTTGTTGTTGTTTTACCAGCATCAATGTGAGCCATGATCCCAATATTACGAGTATTCTCAAGTGAGAATTCGCGTTTCATAGGAAATTTCTCCTTCCATATTGGGGTAAAGACTGTATAAGAGACCTTGTGCTAACCAATCCGTTAACACATAGGTTATATTACCAGCGGTAGTGAGCGAATGCTTTGTTCGCTTCTGCCATTTTGTGCATATCTTCACGTTTCTTAACTGATGCACCAGTGTTGTTAGAAGCATCAAGAATTTCGTTAGCTAAACGCTCTTCCATAGTTTTTTCACCACGAAGACGAGCATAGTTAACTAGGTAACGAAGACCTAAAGTTGTACGACGTTCTGGACGAACTTCAACCGGTACTTGGTAGTTAGAACCACCAACACGGCGAGCGCGTACTTCAAGAACTGGCATTACGTTATTTAGAGCAGCTTCGAATACTTCAATTGGATTTTCACCAGAACGTTCTTTAACAATTTCGAACGCACCGTATAAAATCTTTTGAGAAGTACCTCTTTTACCATCAACCATCATTTTATTGATTAAACGAGTTACTAGTTTTGAACTATAAATTGGATCTGGTAACACGTCACGTTTGGAAACAGGACCTTTACGAGGCATGTGTTTTCCTCCTTTCGAATAAATATCGATTATTTTATAAGTTTGCCTTTTTATATTCGTCAATCAAATATCAAATCTGCTAGCAAGATTCAATATTTGTGACAATTAGTATAAGGCTCAGTTTTAAATAACGTTATTGAACGTTAAATTATTTTTTTTCTTTAGGGCGTTTTGTTCCGTATTTAGAACGTGATTGTAAACGACCGTTTACACCAGCTGTATCAAGAGCTCCACGTACGATATGGTAACGAACACCCGCTAAGTCTTTTACGCGTCCGCCACGGATAAGAACAACACTATGCTCTTGTAAGTTGTGGCCTTCACCTGGGATATAAGCTGTAACCTCAATTTGGTTAGTTAAACGTACACGAGCGTATTTACGTAACGCTGAGTTTGGTTTACGAGGTGTCATTGTACCAACACGAGTACAAACACCACGTTTTTGAGGAGATTTAACATCAGTTAAAGATTTTTTAAATGAGTTATATCCTTTGTTTAACGCTGGTGATTTTGATTTCGTGCTTTTAGATTGACGAGGCTTACGTACTAATTGGTTAATTGTAGGCATCGATTTTTCCTCCCTTCATTTATTCCTTGTTAATACCACACATCCAGGTGGTTCATTTTTTGGGTAAAAACAAAGTCTTTGTGTTTAATACACAAAAACTACTCTCCAGTAATTGCAACTACCGCAGCTCCAACGTGGATTCCACAGGCCTTGCCCAGTTCCTTTTTGGACTCAACAAGAATAACTGGTATACCGATTTCTCTCGCGAAAGATATGGCCAAATCGGTTACCCAATTGTCTGCATCAAGTGCCACAAGGAGTTCTTTCACTGAACCGGCTCGCATTGCTTTTACTGCTTGCTTTGTACCTATGATTGTTTGACTAGTCCTTACTTTATCATAAGACATTTTCATATCCTCCGAAGTACAGACAGTTAACTATCAACCTTCAATATATTATCATTACCATTTTATACTGTCAACTAATATCTTTAAAAAGTCCGAAGAGATGGCGTAATTCCATCTCTTCGGCACTATTATTAATGTTTATTCAGCAGAAACGACTTCAGTGTCAAGCTCATCTTTTTCGATGCGGATTTGACGGTAACGTTGCATACCAGTACCTGCAGGAACAAGTTTACCGATAATTACGTTCTCTTTTAATCCAAGAAGCTCGTCACGTTTACCCTTAATTGCTGCATCTGTTAACACACGTGTTGTTTCTTGGAACGATGCTGCAGATAAGAATGATTCTGTTTCAAGAGAAGCTTTTGTAATACCTAGAATTACAGGACGACAAGTAGCAGGATTTTTGCCATTCATAACAGCATCTGCGTTTGCCTCTGCAAATTGGTGGATATCTAGTAATGAACCTGGTAATAAATCTGTATCTCCAGCTTCTATTACACGTACTTTACGAAGCATTTGACGAACCATTACTTCGATATGTTTATCTCCAATTTCTACCCCTTGCATACGGTATACTTTTTGAACTTCTTTTAATAAATATTCTTGAACAGTTGAAACGTCTTTGACTTTTAACAATTGTTTTGGATCGATAGAACCCTCTGTTAAAACTTGACCACGCTCTACATTATCACCTTCGATAACTTTTAAACGTGCATTATAAGGCGCTTGATACTTACGAGTTTCTACGTCACCTTGAACAGTGATTTCTTTTAAGCCCTCACGGATTTCTGTGATATCTGAAACAGTACCTGCGATCTCTGAAATAACAGATTGACCTTTTGGATTACGTGCTTCAAAGATCTCTTGGATACGTGGAAGACCTTGTGTAATATCGTCCCCGGCAACCCCACCTGTATGGAATGTACGCATTGTTAACTGTGTACCCGGTTCACCGATTGATTGAGCTGCAATAATACCAACTGCCTCTCCTACCTCAACCTTTTCACCTGTTGCTAAGTTCATGCCGTAACATTTTTTACATACGCCATGTTTTGTATTACATGTAAATGCTGAACGAATAGTCACTTCTTCAATACCAGCTTCAATAATTGCACGAGCCACATCTTGATCGATTAAACCATCTTTGTTTAGAATCACTTCACCAGTTTCAGGGTGTAAGATTGTTTTCTTCGTATGACGACCAACAATACGCTCATCTAGAGCCTCGATTAGCTCTGTGCCTTCCATTAATGCACCAATTGTTAAACCACGGTCAGTACCACAGTCGTCTTCGCGCACAATTACATCCTGTGCAACGTCAACAAGACGACGTGTTAAGTAACCTGAATCGGCAGTTTTTAGGGCTGTATCGGCAAGACCTTTACGAGCACCGTGAGTTGAGATGAAGTACTCTAATACTGTTAAACCTTCACGGAATGAAGATTTAATTGGTAGTTCGATGATACGACCAGCCGGGTTGGCCATCAGACCACGCATCCCTGCTAACTGTGTAAAGTTAGATGCGTTACCACGGGCACCTGAGTCAGACATCATGAAGATTGGGTTTGTTTTCTCAAGAGACTTCATTAGTTTCGCTTGGATTTCATCTTTGGCAGCACTCCAGCTTGAGATAACACGGTCATAACGCTCATCTTCTGTGATGAAACCACGGCGGAATTGCGCTTGAACTTTATCTACTTTTTCTTGAGCTACTGCTAAAATTTCACCTTTGTCAGGTAATACGACGATATCAGATACACCAACAGTAATACCAGCACGTGTTGAATACTTGAATCCTAGGTTTTTCATGCGGTCAAGCATTTTAGATGTTTCAGTAATGTGGAAACGTTTAAATACTTCAGCAATGATATTTCCTAAGAACTTTTTACGGAATGGATTTACAACTGGTACAGATTCAAAATGCTTGCGCAATACAGCTGTACGTTGTGCGTCTATTTTCCCTTTTTCATCAAGGCTATTATAAGCACTATCTGATTCAAGCTCTTTTAGTGTGTCTTCGTCAATTGTTAATTTTGCAAAGTATTTTTCTGGTGTCACTTGCTCTAAGTTAAAATCAGTCGGCTCATTGATATAAGGGAATGATTCAGGCAAGATTTCGTTAAAGATTACTTTACCGACAGTCGTTAATAGGAACATATTATTTTGTTCCTCTGTGAATGTTGGGTTATTTAATGAACTAGCTTTAATAGCAATACGTGTATGCAAATGCACATGACCTGTATCATATGCGATTAAAACTTCGTTTGGACCGTAGAAAATAGTACCTTCTCCACGTGCATTTTCACGTTCAAGCGTTAAGTAGTAGTTTCCTAATACCATATCTTGTGAAGGTGTTACTACCGGTTTACCGTCTTTTGGATTCAGGATGTTTTGCGCAGCAAGCATTAAAAGACGAGCCTCAGCTTGAGCTTCAGCAGACAATGGTACGTGAACCGCCATTTGGTCACCATCGAAGTCAGCGTTATATGCTGTACATACTAATGGGTGAAGACGAATAGCACGACCTTCTACTAGTGTTGGTTCAAATGCTTGAATACCAAGACGGTGTAGCGTTGGTGCACGGTTAAGTAATACTGGATGCTCACGGATAACATCTTCTAATACATCCCAAACGTCGTTGTTTAAACGTTCGATTTTACGCTTAGCAGATTTAATGTTATGAGCAAGACCACGTTCTACTAATTCCTTCATAACGAACGGCTTGAATAATTCAATAGCCATTTCTTTAGGTAAACCACATTGGTACATTTTTAAGTTTGGACCTACTACGATAACGGAACGACCAGAATAGTCAACACGCTTACCAAGTAGATTTTGACGGAAACGACCTTGTTTACCTTTCAACATATGTGAAAGTGATTTTAGTGGACGGTTACCAGGACCTGTTACAGGACGTCCTCGACGACCATTATCAATTAACGCGTCAACAGCTTCTTGTAACATACGTTTTTCGTTTTGTACGATGATGCTTGGAGCACCTAAATCTAATAAACGTTTTAAACGGTTATTACGGTTGATAACACGACGGTATAAATCGTTTAAATCTGAAGTTGCAAAACGGCCACCATCTAATTGCACCATTGGACGAAGCTCAGGTGGAATTACAGGTAGTACATCTAAAATCATCCATTCAGGTGAGTTACCTGAGTTACGGAATGATTCAACAACCTCTAAACGTTTGATAGCACGAGTACGTCTTTGACCTTGTGCAGATTTTAACTCTTCTTTTAAAGAATGCGTCTCATCTTCTAGGTCAATTTTGGCTAATAATTTTTTAATTGCTTCTGCACCCATTGCAGCTTCGAATGTATTTCCGAATTTTTCGCGGTATGCACGGTACTCTTTTTCTGAAAGTAATTGTTTGCTTTCTAGATTCGTCGCACCAGCCTCAATCACAACGTATGAAGCAAAATAAATAACTTCTTCAAGTGCACGCGGTGACATATCTAAAATTAGACCCATACGGCTAGGAATACCTTTGAAGTACCAGATATGAGAAACTGGTGCAGCTAATTCGATATGACCCATACGTTCACGACGAACTTTAGCACGCGTTACTTCAACACCACAGCGGTCACAAACTACGCCTTTATAGCGAACACGTTTATATTTACCACAATGACATTCCCAATCCTTAGTTGGCCCAAAAATACGCTCACAGAATAAACCATCTTTTTCTGGTTTTAACGTACGGTAGTTAATTGTTTCAGGTTTTTTAACCTCACCATATGACCAAGAGCGAATCTTGTCAGGGGATGCTAAACCAATTTTCATATATTCAAATTCATTAACGTCTATCAAGGAGCCTACCTCCCTCTAGTATAGGTCTTTATAAAGACTCTTTTACGCAGCTCGATAATCGTTTGCAAAGAATTACCTCTTTGACAAAGGATTAGAAATAGAATGATGTATTAAAAGAAAAAGCCAGGCAGGGCGTTAAATCCTGCCCGGCTAATTTGAAAAATAAGTTTGACCTTATTCACTAATGTGAATATTGGTTTCCATTATTCAAAAGACTCTACTGGCTCTTCTTGAGTATCTGGCTGTGGTGCGATGTTAAGTGCATCAGCTGGTTGAAGATCTTCTTCTTCGTCTAAATCACGAAGCTCTACTTCTTCATCATTAACTGTTAGCATCTTAACGTCCATACCAAGAGATTGAAGTTCTTTAATCAATACTTTGAATGACTCAGGAACGCCTGGCTCTGGTACACTTTCACCCTTAACGATGGCTTCATATGTTTTCACACGACCAACAACGTCATCGGATTTAACTGTTAAGATTTCTTGAAGGGTATAAGCGGCACCGTATGCTTCAAGTGCCCATACTTCCATCTCACCAAAACGTTGTCCACCAAATTGCGCTTTACCACCAAGTGGTTGCTGCGTAACAAGTGAGTAAGGACCTGTTGAACGCGCGTGAAGTTTATCGTCAACCATGTGAGCAAGTTTGATCATATACATGATCCCAACAGATACACGGTTATCAAATGGTTCACCAGAACGGCCATCATACAGGATTGTTTTACCGTCACGGTTCATCCCTGCTTCTTCCATTGTTTCCCAAACGTCTTCTTCATTCGCACCATCAAATACTGGTGTTGCCATGTGGACGCCTAGGTAGCGAGAAGCCATACCTAAGTGTAATTCTAAAACTTGTCCGATATTCATACGAGAAGGTACACCAAGTGGATTTAACATGATATCTACTGGCGTGCCATCTGGCATGAATGGCATATCTTCTTCTGGCAAGATACGAGAGATAACCCCTTTGTTACCGTGACGTCCGGCCATTTTGTCCCCAACGCGAATTTTACGTTTTTGAACAATATAAGCACGAACTAATTGGTTAACACCTGGTGGTAATTCATCGCCATCTTCACGGTTAAATACTTTAACATCCAGAATGATACCGCCAGCACCGTGTGGTACACGTAATGATGTATCACGAACCTCACGAGCCTTTTCACCGAAAATAGCATGTAATAAACGCTCTTCAGCCGTTAATTCTGTAACCCCTTTAGGCGTTACTTTCCCTACAAGAATATCACCATCGCGTACTTCCGCACCGATACGGATAATACCACGTTCGTCTAGGTTACGAAGTGCATCTTCACCGACATTTGGAATATCACGAGTGATTTCTTCAGGTCCAAGCTTTGTATCACGAGACTCTGACTCATATTCTTCAATATGAACAGATGTATAAACATCGTCTTTTACAAGGCGCTCACTCATAATAACAGCATCCTCATAGTTAAAGCCGTTCCAAGTCATGAATGCAACAAGTACGTTACGTCCAAGAGCTAATTCGCCTTTTTCCATTGATGGACCATCTGCTAAAATATCGCGAGGCTTCACGCGTTCGCCAACTTTTACAAGTGGACGTTGGTTATATGAAGTACCTTGGTTTGAACGAATGAATTTTTGTAATTTATATTTTGTTAAATCGCCTTTAACCTCTTTGCCATCTACAACTTCAATGCGGCGAACATGGATAGAGCGAGCCTCAACGTGCTCAACAATACCATCATACTTCGCTACTACAGCTGCACCAGAATCACGTGCATCCACATGTTCCATACCCGTACCAACGAATGGTGCTTCTGGGTTAAGAAGTGGAACTGCTTGACGTTGCATGTTTGCACCCATAAGTGCACGGTTAGAGTCATCGTTTTCTAAGAATGGGATACACGCAGTCGCTGCAGAAACTACCTGTTTAGGAGATACGTCCATGTAGTCCATTTGAGCTTTATTGAATACTGTGTTATCACCACGGAAACGACCTACTACTTCGTCCTTTGCAAAACTGCCATCTGGATTTAATAGTGAGTTTGCTTGTGCTACGTAGTAGTTATCTTCTTCATCAGCTGTTAGGTAATCAATTTGTTCCGTTACTTGACCTGTTTCGTGATCAATACGACGGTAAGGCGTTTCGATGAAACCAAATTTATTTACTTTAGCGAAAGAAGATAATGAGTTGATTAAACCAATGTTTGGACCCTCTGGTGTCTCGATTGGACACATACGACCATAGTGAGAGTAGTGAACGTCACGTACTTCGAAACCAGCACGCTCACGTGTTAAACCACCAGGCCCTAATGCAGATAATCGACGCTTATGCGTTAATTCTGCTAATGGGTTTGTTTGGTCCATGAATTGTGATAATTGAGA
Organism: Lysinibacillus sp. A1; assembly: GCF_000801965.1. Lineage (NCBI taxonomy): Bacteria > Bacillati > Bacillota > Bacilli > Caryophanales > Bacillaceae > Lysinibacillus > Lysinibacillus sp. A1. The sequence continues at coordinate 71,275 of NZ_JSZM01000021.1, read as the reverse complement.
GCTTCCGAAGAACTCTTTAATTGACGCAATTACTGGACGGATATTAATTAATTGTTGTGGTACGATAGCCGCTGTGTCGTTAATAGACATACGCTCACGTACTACACGTTCCATACGAGATAAACCGATACGGAATTGGTTTTGCAGTAACTCACCTACAGAACGTAGACGACGGTTACCTAAATGGTCAATATCATCTGTTGCTCCTACTTGATAAAGCAGGTTGAAGAAATAGCTTACTGAAGACAGTACGTCAGCAGGTGTAATATTTTTCACTTCTTCATCAATATAGGCATTACTAATGATATTAATTTCTTTTTGTGCTTCATCTTTCGGTGCATAAATTTTAATAGATTGGATTGTTACATCATCCTCAAGTACTCCACCAACTTGTGATAAAGTACGGAAACCAATACCTTTCGAAGAATCTTCTAGGTAAGGTAGGATTTTATCTAAAGTACGGCGATCAAGCACTGTACCTTTCTCTACTAAAATTTCGCCTGTTTCTGGATCTACAAGCGTTTCAGCAATCGTTTGGTTGAATAAACGATTTTTAATATGAAGCTTTTTATTCATTTTGTAGCGTCCAACATTCGCTAAATCATAGCGTTTTGCGTCGAAGAAACGAGAGTATAATAAACTTTTCGCACTTTCAACTGTTGGTGGCTCACCTGGACGTAAACGCTCGTAGATTTCTAAAAGTGCTTTTTCAGTACTTTCAGAGTTATCTTTTTCTAACGTATTACGTAAATACTCGTTATCACCGATAATATCGATAATTTCTTGGTCTGAGCCAAAACCTAATGCACGAAGTAATACGGTTACTGGTAACTTACGAGTACGATCAATACGTACATAAACTACATCTTTTGCATCCGTTTCATACTCTAACCATGCACCACGGTTTGGAATTACAGTAGCCCCAAAACCTTTTTTACCGTTCTTATCCGTTTTATCATGGAAATACACACTTGGTGAACGAACTAATTGTGAAACGATAACACGTTCAGCACCATTGATAATGAACGTACCTGTTTCAGTCATTAATGGGAAATCACCCATGAAGACATCTTGTTCTTTCACTTCGTCTGTTTCTTTGTTGTAAAGACGTACTTTCACGCGTAATGGAGCTGCGTAAGTAACATCTCGCTCTTTACACTCATCAACATCATACTTAGGATCACCTAATGAATAATCGATGAATTCTAATGAAAGATTACCTGTAAAGTCCTCGATCGGCGAAATGTCACGGAACATTTCACGTAAACCTTCTTCAAGGAACCACTCGTAAGACGCCGTTTGAATCTCAATCAGATTTGGAAGCTCAAGCACCTCTTTAATACGCGCAAAGCTTCTACGCTGGCGGTGTTGTCCGTACTGAACTAGTTGACCTGTCAACTCATTCACCCCTCAATAAAGCGATATTAGGTCTTTGCAAAATCATACAAATAGTGTATGCTTTCGAAAGACAAAAAGAAAACGAGTCTTCAAAAAGATCTCATTTTCGGTTAACTAAACTTATCTTGGCAAGTATACCCATATTAAAACATTTCTATACAAAAAGGGCATACGACCTCAAAATAATATTTTTGCATTGTATCATATTATCATAGCCGATTTGTCAAGTCAATAAATTATACATATTTCATTTATTTTTTTGCACGTACTATCCAGTATCCTTTTTTCTTCTCGACAACATCGACTTCGGAAAATTTACCTTCTAGGTAACTTACTGTCGATGGCGCTCCTTGTTTCTTCTGAATCACTACCCAAAGCTCTCCAGATGACACTAGTCTATCATAAGCTCCATCGTAAAAGCGGAAAATCGTTTCCTTCCCTGCACGAATTGGTGGATTCGTTAAGATAGCTGCTGCTTCTATATCTTTATCAACCATCGATAGGCCGTCACTCACAAATATTCGCACATTTTGAACACCGTTCACTTGCGCATTTTTTTGCGAAAGCGCAACTGCGCGTTCATTTATATCCATCATACAGACAGTACGGTCTGGATTTGCTTTGGCGATGGATAATCCTATCGGCCCATAACCACAACCTATATCAAAAATCGCACCATCAATATTAGGCATTTGAAAAGCGTCTATTAAAACACGGGATCCAAAATCTACTTCGCTTTTACTAAATACACCTGCATCCGTTTCAAATGAAAACGTATGCCCTAGTAATTTAAATGTCCAGTGACGAGGTTTACTCTCAGTTTGAGGATTACTTGTATAATAGTGATCTGACATTTTCACGCCTCCTCAGAATGAAGAAAAAAGCTCGCCAATATGACGAGCTTTCCTTTTGTTTAAAAGTAACGCGAGATTACTTAACTTCTACAGATGCGCCAACTTCTTCAAGTTTAGTTTTGATTTGTTCAGCTTCATCTTTAGAAACGCCTTCTTTAAGAGCTTTAGGAGCGTTATCTACAACTTCTTTAGCTTCTTTAAGACCTAAACCAGTGATTTCGCGAACCACTTTGATTACTTTAATTTTTTCTGCACCAGCAGATGCTAATACTACGTCGAATTCTGTTTTCTCTTCAGCTGCAGCAGCACCGCCAGCAACTACTGCTACAGGAGCAGCAGCTGTTACACCGAATTCTTCTTCGATAGCTTTTACTAAATCGTTTAATTCAAGAACTGTCATAGCTTTGATAGCTTCTAAGATTTGCTCTTTGTTCATTATAATTTCCTCCTAATTGGATAATGTTTTATTTTTTTTGCGGTCAGGCCGCGGAAGTTTTTGGGCGTATTAAATTACGCGCCTTGTTCTTCTTTTTGTTCTGCAACAGCTTTTGTTGCAAGTGCGAAGTTACGCACTGGAGCTTGAAGTACAGATAAAAGCATAGAAAGTAGACCTTCGCGTGATGGAAGTTCTGCAAGTGCTTTAACATCTTCAACAGAAGAGATTGTACCTTCGATAATACCAGCTTTAATTTCTAAAGCTTCGTTTTTCTTAGCGAACTCATTGATGATTTTAGCAGGCGCTACAACATCTTCATTTGAGAACGCAATTGCGTTAGGACCAACTAATACGTCGTTGATTCCTGCAAGACCAGCAGCTTCAGCAGCACGACGAGTTAAAGTGTTTTTGTATACTTTGAACTCAACGCCAGCTTCACGAAGTTGTTTACGAAGCTCTGTTACTTGTGCAACATTAAGACCACGGTAATCCACTACTACTACAGAAGAAGCACTTTGGAATTTCTCAGTAATCTCTTGAACTTGTACTTGTTTGTTTTCGATTGCTTTGCTCATGATGACACCTCCTATTAGAATGGGTCATTTATACCGACAAAAGAAAAGCCCCTACGTCAAATAGACACAGAGGCTGAAAGTCATCATCTTTAAATAAGAATCTGAATTCCGATGTCCTCGGTAGGAACATTAAGTGACAAGTCACTCCTACTGTCTACGGTACAAATGGATAATTCACAACAGCAACGATTATATCATGTAACCACCGCTGTTGTCAATATATATATTTAAATTATTTTACTACTACGTTAGCAGCGTCAATTTTAACAGCTGGACCCATTGTAGTTGTAATATTTACAGATTTCATGTAAGTACCTTTAGCTGCAGCAGGTTTTGCTTTTTGAACTACATCAAATACAGCTAAGAAGTTTTCTACTAATTTTTCTGCAGAGAAAGAAACTTTACCGATAGGAGCGTGGATGATACCAGCTTTATCAGCACGGTATTCTACTTTACCAGCTTTGATTTCTTCGATAGCTTTTGTTACATCGAAAGTAACTGTACCAGTTTTAGGGTTTGGCATTAAGCCTTTAGGTCCTAATACACGACCAAGTTTACCAACTTCACCCATCATGTCAGGAGTTGCTACGATTACATCGAAATCAAACCAACCTTGTTGGATTTTTTGGATGTACTCTGCATCACCTACATAGTCAGCACCAGCAGCTTCAGCTTCTTTAAGTTTTTCACCTTTTGCGAATACTAATACGCGTTGAGTTTTACCAGTACCGTTTGGTAGCACTACTGCACCACGGATTTGTTGGTCGTTTTTACGAGTATCAATACCTAAGCGAAAAGCAACTTCTACAGTAGCGTCGAAGTTTACTGTGCTAGTTTTTTGAGCAAGTTCGATTGCTTCTTGTGCACTATATAGTGAGTTACGATCAATTAATTTAGCTGCATCTTGCAGTTTTTTACCTTTTTTAGCCATTATATATTTCCTCCTTGATTGTGGTTATAGCGGATTTTACCTCCCACGAATAAAGGTTGCGTGTTCACAAAGAAACTTCGCAACCTTCCAAAAAACAAAACATCAAGTAACTGGGATTAGTCTTCGATAACAATACCCATGCTTCGTGCAGTACCTTCTACCATTAACATAGCAGCTTCTACTGAAGCAGCGTTAAGGTCTGGCATTTTAGTTTCAGCGATTTCGCGAACTTTATCACGTTTAACCGTTGCCACTTTTTTACGATTTGGTTCACCAGATCCAGATTGGATACCAGCTGCTACTTTAAGTAGAACCGCTGCAGGTGGAGTTTTTGTAATGAAAGTGAAAGAACGGTCCTCGAATACTGAAATTTCAACTGGAATAATAAGACCAGCTTGGTCAGCAGTACGCGCGTTGAATTCTTTACAGAATCCCATGATGTTCACACCCGCTTGACCTAATGCAGGACCAACCGGTGGAGCTGGGTTAGCTTTACCAGCAGGGATTTGAAGTTTTACAACTTTAATAACTTTTTTAGCCACGAGACACACCTCCTTAAGTCCGTGATGTGGTAATTGGGTTGCCCCTCCCACTCAATATCTGTCTGTCAGCTAAGTGCCGATAACATTAAAATTATCATTACAGACGTCAAACAAAAGTATGACAGTCTGACCTATGAAATGATACCACTTTTAATTTTTTTAAGCAAGTGGTAATTAACAAAATCTGCGAAACATCTACCAATTGGCATGTCACAGTTCTAGTAATTGTACTATAATTTTTGAATTTGTTCGAAGTCTAGCTCCATAATTGTTTCGCGACCAAACATATCAACAGACACTTTCACTTTTCCTTTTTCTGTGTCAATTTCTTCAACACGTCCTTGGAAATGAGCAAATGGCCCTTCTAATACTTCAACCGCTTCACCAATAGAGATATCTACTTCGACAACTTTATCAGTCATACCCATTTGCTGTAGTAGACGATCCGCTTCTTCTGGTAGTAAAGGTGTTGGTTTTGCTCCTCCACCAGATGATCCGATAAATCCTGTTACACCCGGCGTATTACGCACTACATACCAAGAATCATCTGTCATAATAAGCTCTACTAATACATAGCCTGGGAAAACTTTACGCATCATTGTACGCTTTTTCCCATCCTTCATTTCTGTTTCCTCGTGTTCAGGAACAATCACTCGGAAGATTTTATCTTGCATTCCCATTGTTTCTACACGTTTCTCTAGGTTTGCTTTTACTCGGTTCTCATACCCTGAATACGTATGAACAACATACCAATTTTTCTCCATAACTACTAGGACTCCTCGTCCGTCCCTCCCTTACAAATAAAAGTGAAAATGAATCGCGATATGCTAGATGCATTTCTTACTCTTTTCACAAACATCTCATGTAGACATAGCCTTTCCCTATTAAGAAAGCCTGATGATATGTATCGAAACTAGCATAGTCATCTATTGCTACTATCATACTTATCATAATGAGATTATCTTACTGCCATTCACTTCACCCATATCACTTGCCCAAAAAGATGGAATTGTCTGCTGAATGAAGATAAAACAAACGAAAAAACCCGTTATTGCATTGGACGGGCTATTTCATAAGTATTAACATGCTATTTACTAAATTATAAATCTAAGTACCAGCGGAATAATGATGAAATACCTAAGTCAACTAACACAAAAAATAAAGCCATAACGACAACAGTTGAAATAACAACGACTGTATATTTAGTCAACTCTTTACTTTTTGGCCAGCTTGTTTTGCGCATTTCTGACATTACATCACTGAAAAAGCCTTTGATCTTGCCCATTCTAGCTTAACCTCCGAATCAATCAAAATCTGTCTATTTACATATCATTTTATAGCGTTTGTTTATGCACTGTATGTTCATTGCAATGCGAGCAAAATTTCTTTAATTCGAGGCGTACAGTGGAGCCTTCTTTAGCCGGGAACGTGTAATTTCTCGATCCACATTTCTCGCAATTTAGCACGACTTTTTTTGCCATATACTCACCTTTTTCGGCACTTTGTCTTTTTAAGACTAACACCTATATTTGTCAATGTCAATAAAGCCTCTGCCCTCTAAGACATTTCCTCAAGGACTAAATGTCGCTCTAATTTACGCTTCACTCGCTGCAAAGCATTATCAATCGATTTCACATGACGATTTAATTTTGCAGAAATTTCATGATATGATCGGCCATCTAGATATAGAGCTAAAACCTGTAACTCTAGTTCACTTAAAATCTCACTCATTTTCTCTTCTAAATAACCAAACTCTTCTCTATGAATTATTAATTCTTCTGGATCATCCATGATAGCGCCTGTTAAAACATCCATGAGCGTTCGGTCTGATTCTTCATCAAAAATAGGCTTGTCCAAAGAAATATAAGAGTTAAGAGGTATATGCTTTTGCCTAGTAGCCGTTTTAATAGCGGTAATTATTTGCCTTGTAATACATAGCTCAGCAAAAGCTCGGAAAGAGGCAAGCTTATCCCCTTTAAAATCACGAATCGCTTTATACAAACCGATCATGCCCTCTTGCACGATATCTTCCTTATCAGCACCAATTAAGAAATAGGATCTTGCCTTCGCTCTAACTAACAAACGGTATTTCGTAATTAAATAATCCAACGCATCTGTATTACCTTGATGCACCATTTCAATAAGTTCTTCATCATTGAATCGTTCAAAATCTTGTGTCACTTGTACAATGCTATTTTTAAACATGGTATCACCTCAGCCACAACAGATAATTAGGAACAGTATAACGGAATTGGAAAATATGCGTCAATCAATCATTTCAATCCACGTCTCCATTTTTCGAATGCTATCGCCACATCTGGCTTTAATTCTATACGTGAAGGTGGTCTACTTTCTTGTTTCCTTTTCACATCGTGCGATATTTTATGCTGGATAATGCTTGTATCTATTTCTAGTTCTCTAGCTGATTTTCTCAAGGCTCCATTTCCAAAAATAACACTTTGCTCTGCCATATCGGAAGTTGCTACGTGTATTTGTACATTTCTAGCCTTAAGTTCATGCGTCATTTTTTCAATACGTTCATCTGCCGTTTCATTTTTCCGAGTATAAATGACTTCAACATCACTTTCTAAATAAGATTGCTCTACGCCTGGAACTAGATGTGCGTCAAAAACAATAATTACGCGCCAACCCATAGCTGCTTTATATTCAGCCATAAGTTCTATCAACCTTTTGCGTGCATCCTCAAAATTTGTATCCCGCAATGGTCGAAGCTCTTTCCAGGACCCAATCATATTATAGCCATCCACTAGCAAAATGTTTTTCATTGTTACTCAATCGCTTCTTGACGTTTACGATACACTTCGTACATTAATAGCGCTGCAGCTACTGAGGCGTTCAATGATGTCACATGTCCTACCATCGGTAAATGATACAAGAAGTCACATTTCTCTTTTAATAAACGCCCCATTCCCTTACCTTCACTACCGATAATGATAGCCAACGGTAATGTTGCATCCATTTTTCGATAGTCTACAGAGCCCTTTGCATCTGTACCAGCAATCCATACACCTCGATCTTTTAGTTCATCTACTGTTTGAGCTAAATTGTTTACACGGACTACAGGAACGTGTTCAATAGCGCCTGTTGATGCTTTCGCCACGACAGCTGTTAAACTCACTGAACGGCGCTTAGGAATAATAATACCGTGCGCTCCTATTGCATCAGCAGTTCTCATAATTGAACCTAGATTATGTGGATCTTCAAGCTCATCTAAGATTAAGAAAAAAGGATCCTCTTGTTTCTTTGCGGCTGCAGTAAATAAATCCTCTAGTTCAGCATACTGATAAGCTGCAACAGAAGCAACAATCCCTTGATGATTTGCACTTGATAATTGATCGACTTTCTTTTTCGGAACAAACTGAACGATCACTCCGCGTTCTCTAGCTAAATCTAGCAGTTCGTTGACACCCGATTTTTTTACACCCTCTGCAATCCATACTTTATTCATATCGCGTCCTGAACGAAGTGCTTCTAACACTGGGTTTTTACCTGCAATAATTTCTCCATTTTGTTCTATCATTATAATTCTACACTCCTTTCGATTCCTCGATGATTTGAATAGCATATGCGATGATTTCATAGACGCGTTCAAGTTCATTTAATAAATATAAACTACCAAGTACCGCCTCAAAGCCTGAGCTATTTCGATAAGTTTGAACATCTGTATTTTTTGGTACAGAGCCGGACTTGGCATTACGTCCCCGGCGGAACACTGCCAACTCCTCCTCTGTTAAATAATTCTCATCCATCATACGATGAACAATCATAGATTGTGCTTTTGCCGAAACGTAACGTGTTGCCTCTCGATGAAGTGTATTCGGTTTAACTCGACCTGAACGTAGTAAGTGTTCTCGTATCTTTTGCTCCAATACGGCGTCACCCATATAGGCTAACGCCAACGCATTTAATTGCTTAACATCTTCATTGCGAAGTTTATCCAACTTAATTACCCTCGTTTCCATCTAGTTCCTTGTCGCGTATCTTCTAAAATGATACCTTGGGCTTGCAAATGGTCACGAATCTCATCAGAACGAGCAAAATCACGATTTTTACGTGCCTCTACACGTTCTTGTAGTAATGCATCAATTTCTTCGTCTAATAATTCCTCTTCTTTTGCAAATTTAATACCTAAGACGTCACCTAGTACTTCAAAAGTTTCAATAAAAGTTTCTAGTACTTTCTTGCAAGTATTCGTTTCGTTTAAATAAATATTAGCAATACGAGCTAACTCAAATAATACCGAAATTCCGTTAGCAGTATTAAAATCATCATCCATTGCCTCTTCAAATTGCGCTTTTTGTTCAGTAATTTTATTAAGCCACTCATCTGAGTGATCGCCTAAGCTGACAGTAGTCGTAAGGCGATGCTTCACATTGTTGTAGGCTGTACGAATGCGCTCTAAGCCAGCTGCAGCTGCCTCTACTAAATCCTTCGCAAAATTAATGGGATGGCGATAATGTACAGATAACATAAAGAACCGTAGAACTTGTGGATCAATTTGTTTACGAATATCATTCACCAGAATAAAATTCCCAAGAGATTTAGACATCTTTTCATTATCAATATTAATATAACCATTATGCATCCAATAACGTGCAAATGTTTTATCATTATGAGCTTCTGATTGTGCAATTTCATTTTCGTGGTGGGGGAAAGTTAAATCCTGTCCGCCAGCGTGAATATCAATAGTATCTCCTAAATGCTCACGAGCCATTACAGAACATTCAATATGCCATCCTGGACGGCCATTGCCCCAAGGACTTTCCCAGAAAATTTCTCCTGACTTCGCTGCCTTCCATAAAGCAAAATCCAATGCATCGTCTTTTTTCTCGCCAGCTTCAATACGTGCACCGATTTTTAAATCATCTACTGATTGATGTGATAATTTACCATAGCCATTAAACTTGCGCGTTCGGTAATATACATCACCTGCTGACTCATAAGCATAGCCTTTTTCAATTAAGATTTGGATAAACTGAATGATATCAGTCATATGCTCCGTAACGCGTGGGTGAACATCCGCCTTTTTGCACCCTAATGCAGTAACATCTTCAAAGTACGCAGCAATAAAGCGCTCTGTTAACTCATGCACTTCTTCACCAAGCTCATTGGCAGCCTTAATAATTTTATCGTCTACATCCGTAAAGTTGGATACAAACTTTACATCATAGCCTTTATATTGGAAATAGCGGCGTACTGTGTCATAAACTATAACAGGACGTGAATTCCCTATATGGATATAGTTATAAACGGTAGGACCGCAGACATACATTTTCACTTTGCCTTCTTCTAGCGGCACGAAGGTTTCTTTTTGTCGTGTTAATGAGTTGAAAATTTGAATACTCATTGTGTCTCTCTCTCCTTTTGTAAGCGTTCAATTTCTTGCTTTAATTCAATGATCTGCTTCTCAAAAGCTTGACAGCGATCTTCCACAGGATCAGGTATATTTTGATGATCTAGTTTTTTCTCTAGACGAACTCCATCCTTAATCACTATTTTACCAGGTATACCGACCACGGTGGCATTTGGCGGCACCTCTTTTAAAACAACTGATCCCGCACCAATCTTACTATTCTCGCCAACTGTAATAGAACCTAATACTTTAGCACCTGTTGCTACAAGGACATTATCCTCTAATGTAGGGTGGCGTTTCCCCTTTTCTTTCCCTGTACCCCCTAGAGTTACACCTTGATACAATGTAACGTTATCACCAATTTCACATGTCTCACCAATGACTACACCCATTCCATGGTCGATAAAAAAACGGCGGCCAATTTTCGCGCCAGGATGAATTTCAATACCAGTAAAAAAGCGGCTTATTTGTGAAATGGCACGAGCCATGAAATAAAAACGTTTTTTAAAGAACCAATGAGCCACTCGATGTGCCCATGTGGCATGCAAACCGGAATATGTTAGTATCACTTCAAAAACACTACGCGCTGCTGGATCATTCTCAAAAATGGTTTCCACATCTTCTTTCATCCTTTTAAACACAAAAACTCCCCCTTTTTATGTTGGTCTTGCTCAAATTCCTAGAAATCCTTCACACAGAGTTGTCACTGTTGTCAATTTTCTTTAGAATTCTCTGCCTAAGATGATGTGGCATGTTTGTTTGAAATGCATCCCTCTTCATCAATGAATGAAGATAAAATAAAAAACGCCCCTATCATCCCTAAAAGGAATGACAGAGACGCTTGAATTTGCGTGGTTCCACTCTGATTGAAGGCAAACAGCCTCCCACTCTGGACGTTCTTTAACGAGAACGAATCGATAAAGCCTACTATAGTTCAGCTTTATGCTCAAAGGTGCATTTCAGTTTTGCCTAGACTCAGACCACTTTCAGCCGGTGATGGTCCTCTCTTTAGAGCATGCGCCACTTACTTCTCCTTATCAACGCTTTACCAATGTAAATACATTTTACAACGAACGAATCAATTGTCAATGAATTTCTATTTATTGCGCAAATTTTTCTACACGATCAATTGCTTTCTCTTTACCAATTAAGCAAATTGCATTTGGGAGCTCAGGTCCATGTGTTTCACCCGTTGTGACAACACGGATTGGCATAAATAAATTTTTACCTTTATGACCTGTTGTTTTCTGCACAGCTTTTATAGCTGCTTTTACTGCATCTGGCGTAAATTCTTCTAATTCTTCAAGTTGCGTCTTGAATGCAGCCATTACCTCAGGTACTTGTTCTCCTGCTAAAACAGCTTTGGCTTCTTCATCATATTCAATATGGTCTTTAAAGAATAGGCTAGATAATTCAACAATCTCTGAACCAAAGCTCATTTGGTCATGGTAAAGCCCAATTAAATCCGTTGCCCATGCATGTTGCTCCGCTGTAAGTTCCTCTGGTAAGAGTCCAGCTTTTTGTAAATGTGGTAAAGATAAAGCAACCACTTCTTCTAAAGATAGTTTTTTAATATATTGATTATTCATCCATGTCAACTTTTGTTTATCGAACATAGATGGTGATTTAGAAAGACGCTTTTCATCAAAGATTTTAATAAATTCTTCTTTAGAGAAAATTTCCTCTTCCCCTTCTGGAGACCAGCCAAGTAAAGCAAAGAAGTTGAACATTGCTTCTGGAAGATACCCTAAATCCTTATACTGAGTGACAAATTGAATAATGGATTCATCACGTTTTGATAGCTTTTTACGGTTTTCATTAATAATTAATGTCATATGGCCGAAGCGTGGATACTCCCAACCAAATGCATCAAAAATCATCATTTGTTTTGGCGTATTAGATAAATGCTCTTCACCACGGAAAACATGGGAAATTTCCATGAAGTGATCATCTAGAACTACAGCATAGTTATACGTTGGAATTCCGTTTGCTTTTACAATTACCCAGTCACCAATGTCTTTAGATTCAAATGTAACTTGTCCACGGACTAAATCTTCAAAATCATACGTCACATTTTCTGGTACGCGCATACGAATTGTGTATGGCTCACCTGCTGCTTCTTTAGCAGCAACTTCCTCAGTAGATAGATGACGGCATGTACCATCATAAGTAGGAGCTGCTACACCTCTTGCTTTTTGTTCCTCACGAGATGCTTCCAGTTTTTCTGAAGAACAGAAGCATTTATAGGCTGCACCTTGCTCTAATAGCTTTTCAGCGTGCTCTTTATAAATATCAAGACGCTCCATTTGACGATAAGGCGCATAAGGTCCACCAATATCAATGGACTCATCATATTCAATACCTAACCATTTTAGGTTATCTAGCTGAGATGCTTCTCCACCCTCTACATTACGTTCAATATCCGTATCTTCAATACGTACAATGAATTTACCGTTATGATGTTTTGCATATAAATAATTGAATAATGCTGTACGTGCCCCACCGATATGTAAAAAACCTGTTGGAGATGGCGCGTAACGAACGCGAACTTCTTTCGTCATATTAAAAGCCTCCTAAATTTTCGATCAAAATTGACTTTGTTCATTTTACCACTCTGTAACTGGAAATAAAAGCGGAGTTCACTCACATTTACTTCTTCATCAAAAGAATCGTTGCCATCGCTGCTATACCTTCCTCACGACCAGTAAAACCTAGACGTTCAGTTGTAGTCGCTTTGACATTTACCTGTGACGGCTCAGCATGTAATAATTGTGCAATACGATTTTGCATTTGCTCAATATATGGTGCCATTTTTGGTCGTTGAGCCATAATTGTACAATCCACATTCCCTAGAATATATCCTTTATCCTCAACAATTTTCCAAATGTATTCTAATAATTTGGCTGAATCCGCGTCCTTAAAAGCTGGATCTGTATCTGGAAAATGACGTCCAATATCTCCTTCTCCAATTGCTCCTAGCGCTGCATCTGTCACTGTGTGTAATAAAACATCTGCATCTGAATGTCCAACTAATCCTTTTTCATGTGGAATAGTAATACCACCGATAATTAATGGACGCCCTTCTTCAAATGCATGTACATCAAAACCTTGTCCAATTCGAAACATATGATAGAGAGACTACGTTAGCAATACATGTGGATTTTATTGCTCCTAGTTTGCCTATAATGCAGTCTCATTCACCTTCCTTCACTATTATCTATTTACTCACTATTATACCCTCACATTTTAACATATTTCCTAGGAAATTGAGCTGATAGCAAATAGTGAGCATTTTCTTGTACCGTTAGATCTATTACACCTTACCACCTAGGTGTGATTGCTTCTAGTTTTTTCAAGCTATAAATCCTTATTCACATTGATATCGCGCGCCATTATTACAACAGACATTTGAACGACAGCTAAAAAAAAGCATATCCTCTTCGTCATTTCTTGCTACATCAATATAAAATCTCATTAGCAACTATCACTAATGAGATGTTTAAACTACTAACTATTCGTTTAGTTGCAATGCGCGTTTTCGTAAAATAGCTTCTCCGAATAGTAAATCCTCTTGCGTTGTCATTTTTACATTTTCGTAGCTGCTTTCTACAATATGCACCGTGTGACCCAGACGCTCGACTAGCATCGCTTCATCGGTACCAAGAAAACCTACTTTTTCAGCAACATCCTCTGCCTCAACAATTAAATCAAACCGAAAGGCTTGCGGCGTTTGAATCATCCATAGGCTGTCGCGATCTACCGTTTCCTCAATGACACCATTTCTAACTTTTTTCATTGTATCTTTCGCTCGGACACCTGCTATAGCTGCACCAAAGTCGTGGGCACTTTGAACAAGTTTTGCAATAATATCATGTGTAATAAAAGGCCGTGCCGCATCATGAACAAGCACAATGTCTACCTGTTGCATTTCCTTCATACATGAATGTACAGAATGCTGTCGTTCAGCACCACCATCAGGTAAACCTTTGACTTTCGTAATGCGATATTCATCGAGCAATTCTTGAATATAGATACGCTCCTCCGGTTTTACCGCGAGCCAAATACCTGTGCAAAAGGGATCTTGTTGAAATACCTCTAATGTGTGTATCAGTATAGGCTTCTTTAAAAGTTTTAAAAATAATTTATTTTGTCCTGCCCCCATACGTTTACCGCTTCCTGCGGCAGGTAAAACTACTTCATACTGCATTTTTTCACATCCTAATCGTCCTTCGGCTTCGCAAATATCATACGACCTGCTGACGTCTGCAATACACTCGTTACTGTTACTGTTATGGCCTGTCCTATAAAGCTACGACCGCCCTCCACAACAATCATCGTACCATCGTCTAAATAAGCGACCCCTTGATTATGCTCTTTCCCATCCTTAATGACTACCACCTGCATATCTTCACCTGGAATTACGACAGGTTTTACGGCATTCGCTAAGTCATTTATATTTAATACTTTCACATGATGTAGCTCACAGACTTTATTAAGGTTAAAATCATTTGTGACAATTTGAGTATCGTTACCCATTTTTTTTGCCAGTCGTACAAGTTTTAAATCTACCTCTTGCACATCCTCAAAATCCTCATCTGTAATCTCTACATTTGTCTTACGTTCATCCTGTAACTTTCTTAATATATCTAAACCTCGACGTCCTCTTGTACGCTTTAATGTATCAGAGGAATCGGCAATATGCTGAAGCTCTGTAAGGACAAACTGAGGCACCACAAGAACCCCTTCGATGAATCCTGTTTCAGAAATATCTGCGATACGACCATCAATAATGACACTTGTATCTAATAATTTGTAACTTCCTCGCACTTCTGGAATTTCAGCACCCTCAGCAGCTTTTTTCTTCGTATGATTACTACGTAAAGTAAAAAGCTGTATTAATTCATCCCTTTTTCTAAAACCTAGACGGAAGCCTAAATATCCTAATACAAATGACAGGATAATAGGGAGTACCTCTGTAACAAAGGGGACCTTTACACTATTAATAGCAAAGCCTAAGAAATACGCTACAATTAGCCCTATTATTAGGCCAAGCGTACCGAATAATAAATCTCCGACAGGGACCTTAAACAGGACCTCTTCCATCCAACTAATGAGCTTCACAAAATAATCGGAAAACGCAAATGACAATGTAAACAGTAAAAGCGCTCCTAATGCTACTGATACGTAAGGATTATCAAGCCAAGGATTAGATGATAAATGAAGCAATTCGTATAATGGCGGTAAGAAAACAAGGCCCAACGCTCCTCCAATCAGTAAAAAAGCAATTTGAACAAATTTTTTCACAAGCTGTCACCTCCTATTGTTAGTTAAGATTATACATAGTTTACTGTAGAAAATCCTTCATCAGCCCATCAAATTATCATTATTTAATCTCTATTTTCCATTACACCTTCACCATGCATTAACTAGGACGCCTATCCCTTTACTTGAGTTTCCTCTTTTTCCGTCAAAACTGAAGGAAATGCATGTCAGAATAATATCCAACATGCATGGTTTTTCCTATAACTCTCTAAAGCAGGCATTTAATGCATCCTTTATCGTTTCTACCCCGATAATTTCAATCCCTTGTGGAAAATCCCATCCACCTATATTGGAAGTAGGTATGAATACTCTTTTAAAACCAAGCTTCGCTGCTTCAATGACACGTTGCTCAATACGGGATACTCGACGCACCTCTCCTGTCAGACCTACCTCACCAACAAAGCAATCCGTTGCTCGCACAGCCTGATCCTTAAAGCTAGAAACGATGCTTGTCAGAACAGCTAAATCGATGGCAGGTTCGTCCAATTTTACACCACCAGCAACTTTAATATATGCATCCTGCGCTTGTAGCATGAGACCCATACGCTTTTCAAGTACGGCCATCAGTAATTGCACTCTATTTTGATCAACCCCTGTTGCCATCCGCTTAGGGTAATTAAAGCTGGTAGGCGTTACGAGTGACTGGATTTCAACGAGTATTGGCCTTGTTCCCTCCATTGAGGCAACAATCGTGGAGCCCGCAGCTCCTTGTGAACGCTCCTGTAAAAACAGCTCAGATGGGTTCAAAACCTCTTTTAGCCCACCCTGTAGCATTTCAAATATAGCAATTTCATTTGTAGAACCGAAGCGGTTCTTTTGACTTCGTAAAATACGATGATTATGATGTCTTTCCCCTTCAAAATACAGGACTGTATCCACCATATGCTCTAAAATACGAGGCCCTGCTATTTGCCCCTCTTTCGTAACATGCCCAACTAAGAAGATCGCAATTCCTTTTGTCTTAGCAATTCGCATAAGCTCAGCTGTACACTCACGGACCTGTGAGACACTACCTGGCGCACTTGTTACCTCTGGATGAAAGACGGTTTGTATGGAATCGACAATGACAAATTTCGGCTGTACTTCCTCAATCGTTTGATTCAAAAACTCAAGATTTGTTTCAGAATAAATATACAGCTCTTGCGAAATTACCCCCAAACGCTCCGCACGTAGCTTCGTTTGACGGATAGATTCCTCACCAGAAATATACAGCACACGATGACCTTTATTAGAAAGCAAGGCTGAAACTTGTAGTAATAAAGTGGATTTCCCAATCCCTGGATCACCGCCTATTAATACTAGAGAGCCAGGCACAATACCACCGCCTAATACACGGTTCAGCTCGCCCATTTCTGTCGCTACACGGGACTCTTCACTAGCTTCCACCTGAATGATAGGGATTGCCTTTTGAGTAACAGTGGCAGAATGCTGGAAAGCCCCACGTGGTCCTTTCGCAACCACTTCTACTTCCTCCACCATCTTATTCCATTCCCCACACCCTGGACATCTTCCCATCCATTTTGCTGATTCATAGCCACAGCCTGAACATACAAATTTCGTTTTTTTCTTTGCCAATTTTCTTTCACCTCGAATATTTGTTCTTATATTAATTGTACAAAAAAAAAGACAGCTTGGCACTTAATGCCTCACTGTCTTTCGTTCGAAATTATTTAGAGATAGAAACGCCCTCTTTTTTCTTCACAATAAATTCATCGTTTACATAATCAATGACAACATGATTACCCTTCTCCACATTACCTTTTAGTAATTCTTCTGATAAGCGGTCTTCCACTTGTTTTTGTAATGCTCGACGTAGTGGACGTGCACCGTATTGAGGGTCATAGCCCTCCTGTGCGATTTTTTCAAGCGCTGCATCGGTTAATTCTAGTGAAATATCTTGTTCTTTCAAACGTTTTGTTAGAGCATTCCCCATCATCGCAATGATTTCTTTTAAATGCTCTTTTTCTAATGAATGGAAGACAATCATTTCATCGATACGGTTTAAGAATTCTGGGCGGAATGCTTTTTTCAATTCTTCTAGCATCGTACTCTTCATATCGTTATGTTTAGAATCTGCGCCACCAACATTAAAACCAAGACTTTTTTGATATTTAAGTGCATCCGCGCCAACATTTGAAGTCATAATGACTACTGTATTGCGGAAGTCTACTACACGACCCTTAGAGTCCGTTAATCGTCCATCTTCAAGAACTTGCAGTAGAATATTGAAAACATCAGGGTGTGCTTTTTCAATTTCATCTAGTAATACAACAGAATATGGTTTACGACGGACTTTTTCAGTCAATTGACCACCATCGTCAAAGCCTACATAGCCTGGAGGCGAACCTACTAAACGAGAAGTCGAATGTTTCTCCATGTACTCAGACATATCGACACGAATCATAGCATCTTCGTCGCCAAACATCACTTCAGCCAGTGCTCTTGCAAGCTCTGTTTTACCAACCCCTGTAGGTCCTAAGAAAATAAATGAACCGATTGGTCGTTTTGGATCTTTAAGGCCCGCTCTTGCACGACGGATCGCACGTGAAATAGCTTCTACCGCTTCGCCTTGACCTACAACGCGTTTGTGTAGCTCTTCTTCAAGTTGTAATAATTTCGAAGATTCTTCAGAAGCGATTTTAGCTACAGGAATTCCTGTCCACATCGATACAACTGCTGCAACATCATCAACAGTCACTTTGGACTCGGCCTTGCCTTGCTCTTCTTTCCAATTCTTGCGTGTAGCTTCAATCTCATCTTTAAGCTTTTGCTCAGTATCTCTAAGTGCTGCAGCCTTTTCAAACTCTTGACCTGAAACAGCAGCGTTCTTTTCCGAGCGAACATTTTCAAGCTTATCTTCAAGTGCCTTTAAGTTTGGTGGCACTGCGAATGAACGTAAGCGAACCTTTGAACCCGCTTCATCGATAAGGTCGATTGCTTTATCTGGTAAGAAGCGGTCTGAAATATATCGATCACCCATTTTTGCCGCTGCCTCAATTGCTTCATCTGTAATTTTCACTCGGTGATGTGCTTCATAGCGGTCACGTAAACCTTGAATAATGAGAATAGCTTCTTCCACCGTTGGTTCATCCACTTGGATCGGTTGGAAACGACGCTCTAATGCTGCATCTTTTTCAATATATTTACGATATTCATCAAGCGTTGTCGCACCGATACATTGAAGCTCCCCTCGTGCTAAGGACGGTTTTAAAATATTAGATGCGTCAATCGCACCTTCTGCACCACCTGCACCGATTAAAGTATGCAATTCATCAATAAATAAAATGATATTGCCGGCTTGTCGAATTTCATCCATTACTTTTTTCAAACGGTCCTCAAATTCACCACGATATTTTGTACCTGCAACGACAGTTCCCATATCAAGCGTCATCACTCGTTTGTCGCGAAGAATTTCTGGTACTTCATTATTAATAATTTGCTGTGCTAACCCTTCAGCAATAGCTGTTTTACCAACACCTGGCTCACCAATTAGGACAGGGTTATTTTTTGTACGACGCGATAACACTTCGATAACACGTGTAATTTCCTTGCTTCGACCAATAACAGGATCTAACGTACCTTCACGGGCAATTTGCGTTAAATCACGGGCTAAACTATCTAATGTTGGGGTATTCGCCGCTTGTGCCGCTTGTTGACCAGACTGCGCGTTATCATTATTTCCTAATAATAATAAAACTTGCTGACGAGCTTTATTTAAGCCTACACCTGCATTATTTAAGACGCGAGCTGCTACACCCTCACCTTCACGGATAAGTGCTAATAGTAAATGTTCTGTACCGATATACGAATGACCTAATTTACGTGATTCGTCCACCGATAGTTCAATTACTTTTTTCGCTCGAGGCGTATAGTGAACTATTGGACCAACATCTTCTTTCCCTTTACCGACTAATTCTTCAATACCAGCTTCAATCATTTGAGGACTAATATCAATAGCTTCTAACGCTTTTGCAGCAATACCGCCGCCTTCACGTATAAGCCCTAATAAAATGTGCTCTGTGCCTATGGATTCGTGCTTCCAACGAATAGCCTCTTCCTGAGCAAGCTGTAATACTTTTTGCGCGCGTTGTGTAAAACGATTAAACATCATATAAATCCTCTCCTTTTTCCCCATTATTAGGCTTATTCGTGTGTGTTTGAAATAATGCCTCACGAAGCATTTCAGCTCGTACACGATCACGTTCAGCAGGCGGTAATGCCTCACCTGCATAATGCTGTAAAAAACCTGGTTGCATACTGACGACACACTCATTTAAAGTTGTTGCGAGTATACCGTCAATCAACTGTAGGTCGACTCCTAAACGAACATTCGAAAGACAGGTAGCCGCTTCCTCACTCGTTAAAATTCTTGCATACGTAAGGGTACCTAAAGCTCGATAAACTCGATCTTCTAAAGCCAGCTCGGCTTTTTCCATCAATCTACCTCTTGCATGCCGTTCTTTTTGTATAATTTTTTCAGCAACACTTTGTATATCTGCTAAAATATCTTCCTCTGTCTTTCCGAGAGTAATTTGATTGGACACTTGATAAACATTTCCTAAATTTTCGCTTCCTTCACCATATATACCTCTTACGGTCATACCTAAGCGTGTCATCGCATTTATAATTTGATTCATCTGTCCCGTTAACGTAAGAGCAGGTAAATGCATCATCACAGATGCTCGTAGCCCAGTACCAATATTTGTAGGACAGCTTGTTAAATAGCCAAACGTATCTCGAAAAGCATAAGGTAAGACCTTCTCTAGAATACGGTCAATCTTATTCGCTTGTTCATAGGCATTTTGAAGCTGGAAACTCGCTGTCATACATTGAATGCGTAAATGATCCTCTTCATTCACCATAATACTCACGGATTCATCTTGTGACAGAAGCACGGAGCCCACCTGTTCTTTTTTGGCAAGCTGCGGACTAATCAAATGCTTTTCTACAAGAATTTGACGTTGTAAAGGTGTTAGATCATTGATAGCAAAATATGCATAATCATTTTGAAGGGTTGGACTATCGCTTACTGCATGTGTAACTGCCTGTTCCACCTGTAAAGCCTCGTTCTCTGAAAACGATAGTGGAAAACGATAGCCATCTAAATTTCGAGCAAGGCGAATTCGTGTACTAATGACAATATCAGAATAGTCGTCTTCAATACGCATCCAAGTAGGTGTCGCACGCTCTAAAAACGATTCAATCATCAAGACACATCACCACCTTCAAATTGTAACTGCTTCTCAAGCTCTTTGACTTCATCTCGAAGCTTTGCTGCCTCTTCGAATTGTTCTTCATCTACAGCGAACTTCATGCGTTTACGGATATCCTCTATTTGCTTTTTAATGACATACACATTGCTATGGGCACCTGGCATTTTCCCAATATGTTGGGGGCCCGCCTGTATGCGGTTAAAGAGCTTAGGTAAATGCTCACTAAAAGTGTCATAACAGCTTGGGCAACCAAACTTACCTTCTTTTAAAAATTGCTTATACGTAAATTCACATTGTGGGCATGTTTGCTGTTGTGGCTGTGTTTGTTGTTTTTCTCCTACCTTTTGCCATGTAGGTGAGCCAAACCAGTTTGATAATAACTGTTGTATGGAAACTGGCTCTTGTTTAAACTCTGCATGAAATGGATGGAATTGTGAGGCGCAGACGTCACAATAATGGTGCTCCACCTTTTGCCCATTTTGAACTTGTGTTACAGTAACTGTCGCATTACGTTGTTTACAATGTTCACATATCATTTCCATCACCTCACTATTTCTGTTGCTCGTATTTTATAGTTGTCAGCATCGCCCGCAATATTTTTGCACGAATTATATCTCTTAGAGGGAGATGTAAATCGATTGTTGAGCGATCAATTGCTGCTAACATTAATTTCGCTTCTCGCTTTGAAATTACCTGCTCATCGATAAGTCGATATACTAAATCTTCTGCCATTGTTTGCGATGCTCCACCTTCAATATGCCGGAGAACATCGTCGATTAGATCAATCTGTGAATTCGCGCGGACACGTAAAATTCGAATGTATCCACCACCACCTCGCTTGCTCTCCACAAGGTAACCTCGCTCGGCGGTAAATCTTGTATTAATGACATAATTTATTTGTGATGGTACACATTGAAATTTGTCTGCAATTTCACTACGTTTTATTTCAATATGTCCTTCTCCACCTAATTCAAGTACTTGCTTTAAGTAACCTTCTATGATGTCTGATATATTACGCATTTTAGGAATACACCTCGCTTGCTTCACTGACTTTGACTATCTTTGACTTTCTTTGAGTATATTATACAAAACGCTTGAAAATAATTGCAATGATTTCGCCTAGAGAAAAATGAAAAGGCTAAAAAACGATATTCAAGCGTAGAAAATAGCACTAATTAGTGGGTATCAAGCATATCATTTTGCTTCCTACACCTAATGTACCCTTTTTATCCATAGAAAAAACGCAAGCATATGCAACTAGCATATACTTGCGTCTATAAAAATTATACCCAACGACCTACAATCGGATAACGCCAAGGCTCGTCAGTTAATGCTTTGACAATACCTATAATTGGTACTACAAATAGCATAATCCCAAAAACAATTAAAAATGGAATGCCAATAATGAAAATGCTTAAGAATCCAGAAACAGCAAGTAAAATTGCCATGACAAGTTGGAAAAGAATAGCTTGAATAGAAATTGCCTTCACTTCCTCATCCGAACTAATTAAAAAGAAGATAATGGGAACTAACCATGGCGCAAAAAACGAACTTGCGTGTATGATTACTTTAGACCATTTACTCTCCATATATATCAACCCTTTCTTTATACGTTATCTATCGTTTTATGTACTACTATTTACGGAACTATACCCGTAATAGTTTCAGTTTAAAGTGAGTTTTTTAAAAAAATTTTGAAAGGTCGTGATGAGAAATGGAATTCAACCACATATTAGCAAATGAATATGAAAAGGGGATTCGCCGTACTCTACCAAGCTATGATGCAATGCTTCGTTTAATACAAACTTTTTATCGTTCCACATTACATGAGCATGCGGATATATTGGTTGTTGGTGCAGGTAGTGGCAATGAAATATTGCAGCTAGCAGATGGAAGACCACATTGGTCATTTACTGGTATTGATCCGTCAGAATCCATGCTCGAAATAGCAAAGGAGCGTCTCCAATCTTTACCGAATGATCTGTCGTTCTATCAAGGAACATTGCTGGATACCCATCTACCTGCTATAAAATATGATGCAGCTAGTTGTGTACTCGTCCTTCATTTTATTCAAAGCTATGAAGATAAGCTATCGACCTTGAAAGAAATTTGGAACCATTTACAACCTGGCGCACCGTTTGTCCTAGTTTCGAAATACGGTCAACCTGGTACTATTGAAACGGAACTGCAATTCGATTTATGGCGTTCCTATTGGCTCCAACATACAAAGCTTTCCGTAGCTGATGTTGCAGAAATGGAAAAATCCATCCGGGCCCTGTCATTTATGCCCGAGGAAGCGATTTTAACTTTATTACAAGAAGTAGGTTTTATAAAACCTGCTCGATTTTTTGCCACTACTTTGTTTGGTGGATGGGTATGCTTTAAAGAAGAACATTAAATTTATTTTGTAGTAAATACTTTGAGGTGAAAGCTGTGATAAGCACCATTGGCATTACAAAAAAACAACAATTACTAAAAGATTTCCCTTTGGAATCGATACATCAACAAGAATTCGAATGGTACTGGGTCGATTTTAATTGCCCTACTGCAGAGGAAGAATCTTTGCTAGATTCATTTTTTCATTTTCACCCACTAGCTATTGAAGATTGCTTAATGCGATTACAACGACCTAAACTGGATTTTTATGACGATTTCCATTTTTTCGTCATTCATCGATTAAACGAGCTGACCTTAGCTGCAGAAGAGGTTAATATTTTTGCCTCGAATAAGTATATTGTGACATTCCATAAGAACCCCGTTCCCGAAATTGAAAAGGTACAAAAGATGTTAGAAAGCCAGCCAAAAAACTGGGAACGTGGCACAGTCTACTTAACGTATCAAACCATTGATAAAATCGTTGATAGTTATTTTCCACTTGTTTATAAAATTGAAGATCATTTAAATGCACTTGAAGGCGAGCTTACATACCAAAGCAATGTAAATGCCATGAAGATTGTCTTCGAGTTTCGTAGTGATTTGCTCGATTTGCGGCGTGCCATTTTACCGATGCGAGACCTTTTATATCGAGTACTTAATTCTTACCGCTTTTCATTGAACAAATCTGAAAGAGCTTATTTTGGAGATATATACGACCATCTTTTAAAACTGACAGAAATGGTTGAATCCAATCGAGAGCTGACAGCAGATATGCGAGATAGTTATATGGCTATGAGCTCAAGCCGCATGAACGGCATAATGATGACTCTAACAATCGTCTCAACGATCTTCATTCCACTAACCTTTATTGCAGGTGTTTATGGGATGAACTTTGATAATATGCCTGAGCTACATGGACAATACAGCTATTTTATTGTCCTCGGTATTATGATTATTGTTGTAATCGCTATGCTTACTATCTTTAAACATAAAGGCTGGTTTAAATTATTTAAGCCTTAATTCCCACAAAAAGCTGCTCGTTTAACAATCAAACGAGCAGCTTCATTTATCACTATTAGTAAGGACCTCGATCGTCAATTTTATTGTCACCCTGCTGTGGGAATAAAAAGTATGCTAAAACCCCTGACCCTAGAGCGGCGCAAATTGTAATTAATAGCTGTTCAATATGTGGTACTTCCGCATAGTAGTTTCGTAGCATGTAAACGGAACCTATTGCAACAATGACCATGACTGGAATAACGAATTTAAAGCGTTTTTTCTCCATATAATACCTCCTCCTATAATCTTTCACGTTCAATTTTTCTCTCCTTAAACAGTTCGTATTTTACAGGTTTCCCAATTTAAATTCAAATTTACTTCGCCTCACTAGTCGGACTGCCAATAAAGTAAAAAAATAAAGAAATAACCAAATTTTTAACCAAATATTCAGCAAATAATAGTAAAATAGATTTAATACCAATTATTTATCAAATTTACAGACCTAGCAAATTCAGAAGTGCATTTTACTCACAATTATTATGGATATTAAGAATGGAGCAAACAATAATGAGTTGGTTTTCAAAAAACAGCAGTTCCAGCTACTCAATTACATTAACACCTGAAAATTTTAAGGGCCATGTACAATTAGATGTTTTAAGTCATCCAAACCTTCAAAAGCAATTACAGCTTTTAAATTTAACAATTGAGGATTTAGCCATTATTAAGCAACTACAACCGTTAGCTAAGGATCTAATTCCTGCAATGGTGGAGCAATTTTATGCAGCCATTAGCTTGAGCCAAGATTTAGTAGACATTATTAATAGAACCTCGCATATAGATCGTTTAAAAGTTACGTTACATAAGCATTTAAGCGATATTTTTGAAAGTCATATTAATGACGCCTATATCGCTGAAAGAAAAGCCATTGCTGAAACTCATGTTCGAATTGGCTTACAATCAAAATGGTATATAGCATCCTTCCAATCCCTTACTTCTACGTTCACAAATTTTGTGAATGAAGTGGATATCTCAAAGAATGATGCCATTCGTGCAATTAACGCATTTTGCAAAATCATTAATTTTGAGCAACAGCTTGTGATCGAGGCATACGAAAAAGAGGAAGATCGTATTCGAACAGCCGCTGATCAAACGAAAAACGCCCTTGTTACGACAATTCAAAGTACAGCTGAGGAGCTTAATGCCATTAGTGAAGAGACAGCTGCATCGTTGTTAGTCATTTCCTCGCAAACGGATGATATTGCAGAGGCAACCAAACAGGGATTAAGCTTCGTTGCAGATACACAGGAGAAATCAAGACGTGGGCAACATCAGCTGAAAGAGCAAAATGATTTAATCCAAGTTATTTTACAAAGTGTCAACAGCCTTGAGGTAACTATGAATCAGTTACGTACCTCCTCTCAAAAAATTTCTGAGATTGTAGGACTTGTCACGGGAATTGCGGATCAAACAAATTTATTAGCTTTAAATGCGTCTATTGAGGCAGCTCGAGCAGGGGAACATGGCAAAGGCTTCGCCGTAGTAGCAGAGGAAGTACGAAAGCTTGCTGAAGAAACGAAAAATGCCGTGCAAAATGTGTCACATCTCATTAAAGAAACTGAAAGTAATATTACAACAATGGCAAATTCAGTTATTAATGTTGATCAAAAAATTCAACATAGCGTCAATACGCAAGAAAACTTATCTAAATCATTTAATGATATAGCTGATGCCGTATCTGGCATTCAACAACAGTATGTTCATACATCTAGAGACATTTCAGCCATTTCTAATTTAATTACCGAGCTATCACAAGGAGCTACACTTGTTTCCTCTTCATCTGATTCACTTATTAATGTAGTTAATGAATTGAATATGTAATATAACAAAGGGAGCCCCACCGCTTTAGGTGAAGCTCCCTTTAACCTTAATGTGGCAATGCACGCTTTTGTTTACGATGCTCTCGTCTTGCAGGCCCTGTTTCAAATAAACGTTTTTCCTCATCTGTTTCAGGATAAATGGCAGGTACCGGTACCGGTTTTCCTTCTTCATTTACTGCAACCATGGTTACAAATGATTCTGTCGTTAATTTTTCCTCACCAGTCTCTATATTGCGGGAAACAACGCGAACATAAACCTCCATTGAAGAACGTCCTGTAGAGGAAACTATACTTTCAATTTCAAGAATATCTCCTACATGGGCAGCCGATAAAAAATCAACTGAGTCTATTGAAGCTGTGACTACAAGTCCCTTCGCATGTTTCATCGCTGTAATAGCAGCAATTTCATCAATATAAGCTAACACTCTTCCACCGAAAATGGAATTGTGATTGTTTGTGTCTGGAGGTAATACGAGACGTGATTGAACCGTACGTGATTGGCTCATGGGTACAGCATTGTTTGTCATATTTCTTGTAACTTCCCTTCATGTATGTTCTTTCGTCATCGTATCGTAGAAAAAGAGCTTATGCAAATTTAGAACGATTTTTTCATCGTAATAAATTTCATGTCTGTCATTTCCTCAATGGCCCATTTAATGCCCTCTCGCCCATAGCCACTCATCTTCACACCACCATAGGGCATATTATCTACACGGAATGTCGGAACATCATTTATAATGACAGCACCTGCCTGTAATTCGTCGGCTGCATACAAGGCATCTGGTAATACATTCGTGTAAATACCTGCATTTAAGCCAAGGTCTGACTCATTGACAAGTCGAATTGCGTCATCTAATGTTTCATATGAAACAATTGAGACGATTGGCGCGAATGTTTCCTGACAAACAATTTTCATATCAGCCGTCACATTCGTCATAACAGTTGGGGTTAACGTCCGTTCTGTAAATACTCCTCCAGTTGCAATAACTGCTCCTTGTGCCTGTGCTTCTTCAATCCACTCTTTAATTCGTCCAACCTCATTCGGGTTGATCATAGCACTTACATCTGTGTTTTTATCTAAAGGATCTCCTACTACAAGCTTTTTAGTTTCCGCAACAAATGCCTCCGTAAATTCATCAATAATAGAAGAATGTACATAAATGCGTTGTAAAGAAATACATACTTGTCCAGCAAAGTTAAAGGCACCGCTCACACAACGACTTATAATTTTAGTAAAAGGCGTCGATGGTTCGACAATGACAGCTGCATTAGAACCAAGCTCTAAAGTTACTTTACGTAAGCCAACTTTTTCTTTAATACCTAATCCAACTTTACCACTGCCCGTAAACGTCACCTTTTTGACGTGAGGATGTGTAACCAAAGTATCGCTGAGCTCTCCACCACTTCCTGTCACAATTTGCAACGCTCCATCTGGCAAACCTGCTTCACAGAAAATTTCGGCCATAACAAGAGAACTTAATGGTGTTTGAGTTGCCGGCTTTAAAACAACTGTATTACCTACTGCAAACGCCGGTCCTAATTTATGGGCCACTAAATTAAACGGAAAATTAAACGGTGTAATAGCAGAAATTACCCCCAATGGCTCTCTCTTTGTCCAGCCTATACGATCTCCTGCTCCAGGTGCCGCATCCATCGGTACAGTTTCGCCTTTTGGTTGTTTGGCACCCTCTGCTGCAAATTGATAGGTGGCAATGGTACGATCAATTTCCGCTAACCCTGCTGTCAAAGGCTTTCCTGCCTCTAATGCTAAAATCTCTGCAAATTCTTCTTTTCGTTGTCGCATTAAATCGACAACTTTATATAAAATTTCGGCACGCTCGTAGGCTGTCGTCTTTTTAAACGAAAGGAATGCTTGCTGTGCACCATCGATTGCTCTCTCCACATCTTGTATAGATGCCTTTGCCACTTGAGCAATCACCTCACCACTATATGGTGATTTTAGCTCATAGCTTTCCTTTGCATCTTGCCATTGACCATTAATCCACAGTTTTGTTTCCTTCATCCTTCAAATGCACCTCCCATAATTGTTCTCCCTCATTCTATCACGAAGAGCTCGAACTCGATGCAATAGCGGCTGCACTAACTGCCGCTATCATTGCAGCATGCTGAGCTTGAATTAATAATTCAATAGATGACATAATCGTCATAGACAGTGATTTTTGTACTTTCGCCATATCATAAATGGCGATTTGTACAGCCATAAAGAGAACAAATTCACGATGCCATTTTAATAATTTTAAATCCTTTAATTCATGATATAAATGTATAACTTCTTGCAATTGGTGATGAGTAAGATCTAGTAAGGCTAAAAATCCAAGTAAGGGATAATGCATGGCCTTTACTTTGACATCTTGATTTTTTAGCGTATCTCGAATGGTCACGACATTGGGAACTAGTTGACGATCAAATTGTGGAGATAGGAAGGTTAATACTTGTGACAACCATTGCAGCTCATTCCCTGTATTAAAATTATATGTTCGTAACTCTTTATAATAGCGATTCATCGTTTCCGCACGTACTTCCACATCATCAGATGGACTACTTAGTAACACAGTGTATGGAATATCTTCATAGGATGTTAAAAATGGATGATGTTTACGAATGGCATCAAATAAAGCTCTAGCTGCATATGCATGCGCGTTTTTATCCTTTTCGTCCTCTGTCAAAAACTGAGCTGCAATATAACTAAAGTTACCGCTTCTAAATTTCGCTTCCTTTAATGCATTCACATTCGTTAATAAATTCATTACTGCTTTTTCAGCATCCGCATGCTCCATTAAATTAGCAGCTATACTATAGCCTACCGTAGTTCTTAAGGGAGACATCCACGAGGATTGCTTCTTCATTTCCTGTAAAATATGTTTGTATTGGACCGCATCAAATGTTTTCCCTGACGCAACAAACGTACTAGCTATAGCTAAAACAATTTTACGATCCACTGTCCATCCCGCAGCCTTCGAAACATCTTCTACCGTATTTGTAAATTGATTTTCTATCATCAAGTAATCCATATTTAGCACGCTCCTTTACCCATTTTACGTTACATAATGCGAGAAAGATTCATCCCATTTGTAACAATTAACATAAAAAGTAAACTTAATTTAATATATGTTACCCCATTTTTTTGATTTAATAGGAAATATTAAACAAATACGAAAGGAGGAACTACTGTTGATTGCAAAAACCACTCGGAAATTAATATTTACCGTGACCTTAAAAGAACGTTTACAGCTATTTTTATTTTTACGAAATTCGTCTAACAATATAGCTTTACATACCCTTTTTTCTAAAAATTAATGCAAAAAGACAGCGGCAAAGTTTTTGCCGCTGTACAAATGACTCGTTAAATTAATCCTAGCTCCTGTAACTCCTCTGATGTGAAGGCTCTCGATCTTGTTAAAAAACGTTTTCCTTCAACGCCCTCTAATGAAAACATCCCACCTCTACCTTCCACTACATCCAGTATGATTTGAGTATGTTTCCAATAATCATATTGATTTTTATGCATATAAAATGGAGCTCCACCTATTTCGCCCAAACATATATCCTGATCACCTAATAGTAAGTCTCCGTCCGGATAACACATAGGGGAAGAACCATCACAGCACCCGCCTGATTGATGAAACATAACAGGCCCATGTTTCTCTTTTAATAGCTCGATGAGTGCCAGCGCTTCTGCCGTGGCTAATACACGTTCAATCACGCTCATGCACCTCCCTATGGATTAGAAGAAACCAAGTTTATTTTCACTATAGCTAACTAATAAATTTTTCGTTTGTTGGTAATGAGATAGCATCATTTTATGATTTTCACGCCCAACTCCTGACATTTTGTAGCCACCGAATGCAGCATGTGCAGGATAAGCATGGTAGCAGTTTGTCCAAACACGACCTGCCTCTATTTCACGACCGAAGCGATATGCTGTATTAATATCTCTTGTCCAAACACCTGAACCTAAGCCATACAGTGTATCATTCGCAATTTCTAATGCCTCTTCTTTCGTTTTAAACGTAGTAACAGCTACAACAGGACCAAAAATTTCCTCCTGGAAAATACGCATTTTATTATGGCCTTTAAAGACAGTTGGTTTAACGTAGTAGCCATTTTCAAAGCCTTCTCCTACATTATTTTTCTCCCCACCGATTAGACATTCTGCACCTTCTTGCTTACCGATATCTAAATAAGAAAGGATTTTTTCCATCTGCTCGCTTGAAGCCTGTGCTCCCATCATTGTGTTTGGATCAAGCGGATTACCAACTTTAATAGCTTCTACTCGTTGTAGTACACGTTCCATAAATTTATCATAAATAGATTCTTGAATAATTGCACGGGAAGGGCATGTACATACTTCCCCTTGGTTCAGAGCAAATAAAACGAAGCCTTCCACTGCTTTATCTAAAAATTCGTCGTCCTTATCCATAATATCCTCAAAGAAGATATTAGGTGATTTACCACCAAGCTCTAATGTAACTGGGATTAGGTTTTGAGACGCGTATTGCATAATCAAACGACCAGTTGTCGTCTCACCAGTGAAAGCAATCTTACCGATACGTGGATTAGATGCAAGCGGTTTCCCAGCCTCTAAACCAAAACCATTCACAATATTAATGACACCTGATGGTAATAAATCTTCTATTAGTTCCACAAGCACCATAATGGATGCTGGTGTTTGTTCTGCAGGTTTTAATACGACACAGTTTCCAGCAGCTAGTGCTGGCGCAAGCTTCCATACAGCCATTAATAACGGGAAGTTCCAAGGTATAATTTGGCCCACTACCCCTATTGGCTCATGGAAATGATAAGCAACTGTATCGTTATCGATTTGGCTTACAGAGCCTTCTTGAGCACGTAAAGCTCCAGCAAAGTAACGGAAATGATCAATGGCAAGAGGGATATCTGCATTTAAAGTTTCACGTACCGCCTTTCCGTTATCCCATGTTTCGGCAACGGCTAGCTTTTCTAAATTTTGCTCGATACGGTCCGCAATTTTAAGTAAAATGTTTGCACGTTCTGTCGGTGATGTTTTTCCCCACGCATCTTTAGCAGCATGTGCTGCATCAAGTGCCAGTTCAATATCCTCAGCTGTGGAACGTGCTACTTGTGTAAAAACTTGTCCAGTAACAGGAGTGACATTATCAAAGTATTGACCCTTCACTGGAGGTGTCCATTCGCCACCAATATAATTATCATATTTCTGTTTGAATTGAACGACCGATCCTTCAGTGTTTGGAAATGCATAAACCATTTTACTTCTCCCCTTTACACAATTTAATGAGACTATCTACAAAAAACATTATTTTATAGCGAAATAACAATATTTTCATAGAGATCCTCTCATCTAATATATTGTCAGAAACAAATAATAATTTCAACTTTTTAAAAAATTTTTCAAGCAATTTATTTTTACTAGAAAAGTATATAGAATTCACGGTTTGTATAACGTTAAGGTATACTTAAAAATAATATTAGATTTAGGAGAACAATATGCGTATTAATAAATATTTAAGTGAAACAGGCATTATATCGCGTCGTGGCGCTGATAAGTGGATAGCCGAAGGAAAAGTTACAATTAACGGCGAACCTGCGACAGTTGGAAGTCAGGTTGAGAATGGGGACATTGTTTGCGTTGATGGAAAAGAGGTAAAGAAAGAACAAAAGCTTGTCTATATAGCTTTAAACAAGCCGGTCGGCATAACAAGCACAACGGAACGCCATATAAAAGGCAATGTCGTTGATTTTGTAAATCATCCTTTACGAATTTTTCATATTGGGCGTCTCGATAAGGAATCGGAGGGGCTATTGTTATTAACTAATGATGGCGATATCGTCAATAAAATTCTTCGCGCTGAAAACCATCATGAAAAAGAATATATTGTTCAAGTAGATAAACCTATAACAGAGCAATTTATTAACAAGATGGGCGCAGGTGTAGATATTCTAGATACCACGACCTTACCTTGTTATGTTGAAAAGATATCAGACAAAGTTTTTAAAATCATTTTGGAGCAAGGCTTAAATCGTCAAATACGCCGGATGTGTTCAGCTCTTGGCTACTCGGTAAAGCGTCTACAGCGTATTCGTATTATGAATATTAAGCTTGGAAATTTAAAAGTAGGCCAATGGCGAGACCTAACTGATAAAGAGCAGGCAGAGCTATTCAAACTACTAAATTACACACCAAAATAAGTATTAGAGGAGGGCGAGGACGATGATTTCCATTCAAAGCACAGAGCAGTTAACAGGTGTACAAATTTGCGGAGATTTTTGGGATTTAGATGAGCTGATCAACGCTATTTACAAAGTAACTGGTGATGCCAATAAATACTATGATTATCAAGGTCCCCGACTCCGTATTTTAAGCGTTTGCTATAAACTGAGACATGCTATGCTTGGGGAACACCAACTAGAGTTTGTGAGTAACGGTGTTAACAAGAACACCCTCACACAACATGAACTGATTTTCCCCAATAAAAACATCTATTTCGCTACAGATATCCTTTGGCCTGAAATTATCTTTAGCGCTATCGCTTTAAACGATTTCATTGATCTTCACCTGACATTAAATAATGCATCTATTTGGAATCATGAGATAGCGACGATTCGTAAATTTCAAGCTGCTATTGCGGATTGTTTAGAACAGGAAGTGAATGAAGAGGATTATGGAGTCTTTTTAACAATGCTACAGGCAAAAAGCCCTTTAACCTTCCTTTTCGCCACACAGTATGTGGATGTTCTGAATTTAGCATATATCCAATTAAATAAAGAAGAACGTAAAGCTCAGCTAGGAGCATTTGCATTACGCTTACTTGTAGAGGATCATGAATATGTAGCACTTAAATCACACCTCATGGAAGCCGCGATTGCCACGAAACAACCTCTCCACGCAATACAAATGCAGCTTAGCTATCCGGAAGAAATTTTATGGTAAACAAACAACGCCGCCTCACAATGAATGAGACGGCATATTTTTTATTTAATCGTTTGGTAGGCCATTTTACGAATTACAGCCTCATGCTGAGGGTAATCTGCTAAAAGCTCGTCCTGTGTAAACAATTCGAAATCATCAAAGTCAAAGCCTGGGGCAACCATACATCCCACTAAACTAAACGTATCTGCTTCCTCCACCGATGATCCAAATATCGTATTTTTAGGGACCACAATTTGTGGTATCTCCCCTGCTTCTACGTTCAAGCCAAGCTTCTTCGCTTCATATGTTCCATCTGGAAAAATCATATGGACTGTAAGCGGACTACCGGCATGGTAATACCATAGCTCATCTGACTGCAAACGATGCAGATGTGAAATGTCCTGTGAGCGAAGTAAGAAATAAATACTCGTATAAATAGGTCTCTGAACATCTCTTACTGCAATGTCTTCTGCAGCCCGAAATGAAGAAATATAATAGCCTCCTTCAGGATGTTCGGCTAGATTTAGTTGTTGAATAAAATATTGTGCTGAATAGTTCAAAAAACATCACTCCTTTTTTCCACCATACCAAAAATGAATAGTAAAATGCTACCTTCGATTATTCAGTAGGAAGAACAACGAAAAAGGGCCTCTCCTTGTTGAGACGCCCCTCTCCATTATAAACCACCCAAATAAGCTGCTTTTACTTCTTCACTTTCTTGAAGCTCTTTAGCGGAACCAGATAAAACAATGCGCCCTGTTTCGAGCACGTATGCACGGTTAGCGACAGACAGTGCCATATTGGCATTTTGCTCAACAAGCAATACTGTTGTCCCCTCTTTATTTACCTGTTCAATAATATTGAAAATATTTTTAACCATTAGCGGTGCGAGCCCCATTGAAGGCTCATCCATTAATAGCAATTTGGGCTTTGCCATTAAGGCACGACCCATCGCAAGCATTTGCTGTTCCCCACCAGACAATGTTCCTGATAGCTGTTTACGACGCTCCAATAGTCTAGGGAATAACTCAAAAACATGGTCCATATCTTTTTTAATTCCTGCTTTGTCATTGCGCAAATAGGCACCAAGCTCTAAATTTTCTTCTACAGACATATTGGCAAAAACACGACGTCCTTCTGGAACGTGGGAAATCCCCGATTTAACAATAGTTTGAGCTGCTTTCCCCGCTATAGAGAAGCCTTCGTATTCAATAATGCCACCTTTTGGTTTTAATAAGCCTGACAATGTTTTTAACAATGTACTTTTCCCAGCACCGTTTGCACCGATTAATGTGACAATTTCACCCTCATTTACTTCTAAAGAGAGGCCCTTCAATGCTTGAATGTTACCATAATAAACATCTATATTTTGTACTTTTAGCATTAGCCGATAACCTCCTCACCAAGGTACGCTTCAATTACCTTTGGATTGTTGCGAACTTCTTCTGGTGTCCCGTCAGCAATTAATTGTCCATGATCGAGTACATAAATACGCTCACAAATACCCATTACTAAGCTCATATCATGCTCAATCAGTAAGATCGTTAAACCAAACTCCTTACGTATAAATGCAATTAATTCCATTAAATCATGCGTTTCCTGTGGATTCATCCCGGCAGCTGGTTCATCCAATAATAATAGCTTTGGATTTGCCGCTAATGCACGGGCAATCTCTAATCGTCGCTGCATTCCATATGGTAAATTTTTAGCTAACTCATTCATATAGGCATCTAAACCAAAGATTTTTAAAAACTCTATGGATTGAAGCTCCATTTCGGCCTCACCCTTGAAATGCGTGGGTAAGCGAAAAATCGATGACCACATCGAATGCTTAGCAAGCGAGTGGTTGGCCACTTTGACATTGTCTAGAACAGATAGCTCTTTAAATAGACGAATATTTTGGAAGGTACGGCTTATTCCCTTTTGTGTTACTTGGTAAGGTGCAAGCCCGTTTAATTTCTGTCCGCCAAATGTGATGGTCCCCTCTGTTGGTGTATATACCCCTGTCAGCATATTAAAGCTAGTCGTTTTTCCAGCACCATTGGGACCGATTAATCCCACTAATTCACCTTGATTGAGATACATATTAACACCCTGTACTGCCTTTAAACCGCCGAATTGAATCCCCATGTTTTCAACATTAATAAGAAGGTTTCCAGTCATTATTTTGTACCTCCTTTTTTACCAAACTTAAATAAATCCGTAATTTCTTTTGTTCCCATTAATCCTGTTGGTCGATAAAGCATTACGATAATTAGTACTAAACTGTAAATAATCATACGAGTCTCTGGGAAGTTTGCTAGATATGTCGATACGATCGTTAAGAAAACCGCAGCGATCACGGAACCTGAAAGACTTCCTAAGCCACCAAGTACAACATAAATTAAAATATCAAATGATTTTAGGAAACCGAAAGTTGTCGGTTGAATAATGTAAAAGTTATGGGCGAAAATTGCACCTGCTAGCCCAGCAAAGAAAGATCCAATCGCAAATGCGACAACCTTATAGTAAGTTGTATTAATTCCCATCGCATCTGCTGCAATCTCATCTTCGCGAATAGAAATACATGCGCGACCATGACGCGAATTTGTAAAGTTGGAGATGACAAGAATTGTTAATACTACACCGAAAAATGCATACGTCCAGTTAGATAAATATTTAACCTGCATCCCTGCAGCACCGCCAACATAATCCGTATTTAAGAAAATAATACGAATAATCTCCGCAAATCCTAGAGTGGCAATTGCGAGATAATCCCCTTTTAGACGAAGTGTCGGAATACCTACAATAAGGCCTGCGACAGCCGCTGCCGCTGCCCCTAATAAAATCGCCAATGGGAATGGCATCATAAGTTTCGTCGTAATAATCGCTGATACATAGGCCCCTACTGCTAGGAACCCAGCATGCCCAATCGAAAATTGACCTGTAACCCCAATAACAATATGCAAGCTGACAGCAAGCATAATGTTAATACACATCGTAATCAGCATATTTTTATAGTACATATCAATGACTTCGGTCGTAATCAATAATTGCACAACTGCATAGATGACTAGCGCTAATACGGCATAGCCCCAGAAAACTTTAGACTTTTTCATATAATCGCTCACCTACACTTTCTCACGGGCATTTTTACCGAAGATACCCGATGGTCTGAATATTAAAATCAAAATTAAAATAACGAATGCCGCTGCATCTCTCCATAAAGAGAAGCCAAGCGCACTTACTAAAGATTCTACAACGCCTAGTAACATACCACCGACCATCGCGCCGGGAATAATCCCAATCCCACCAAGAACAGCTGCGATAAACGCTTTAACCCCTGGTATAACACCCATTAACGGGTCAATTTTCGTATAATACACACCGAAGATAACACCGGCTGCACCAGCTAAAGCCGAACCAATTGCAAATGTTGCAGAGATTGTATTATCAACGTTAATCCCCATTAAACGTGCTGCATCCGCATCATGAGAAACGGCACGCATGGCTTTCCCGATTTTTGTTTTATGTACGATGAATTGTAAAAGAATCATCAGTACAACTGCGACTGATAAAATTAAAATAGAGGTACTACTAATTTGTACGCCTAAAATATCAAAAGACTTATTTTTGAACACTTCAGGATACGCTGCCGGTTGAGCCCCTCTGAAGAAAATCGTTGTATATTCAATTAATAACGATACGCCGATCGCTGTAATTAATGCCGCAATACGTGTTGCATTTCGTAATCGTTTATAGGCGATCCGTTCAATTAAAACACCAAAAATTGCGCAAATGAGCATTGCCAATAATAATGCTGGGAAAAAGCCAAGCTCCCATTTAGCAATTGCGTAAAAGCCGATAAATGAACCAATCATGAAAACGTCACCATGGGCAAAGTTAATCAGCTTGATAATACCGTATACCATCGTATACCCTAGCGCTATTAACGCGTAGATACTTCCTAGTGAAATACCATTCACAAGTTGCTGTATCCATTCCATACGCATTCACTCCTTTGAATTTTCTGAAAAATGAGAAATCTGTACATGCTTCGATACTAAAAAGTTATGTTTTATGCTGCTATTCTAGTTATCTAAAACAGAAAAAAGGAAGGCGTGTTTACCCGCCTCCCCCTTACTTACAAAACATTAAGGATTAACTTTAGAGTTGAACACTTGTTTACCGTCTTTAAATTCAAGAACTGTTGCTGTTTTAATTGGGTTATGGTTTTCGTCAACTGAGAAAGTACCTGTTACTAAAGAAAGATCTTTTGTTGCAGCTAATTCATTTTTAATAGCTTCTCCATCTGTAGAACCTGCACGTTTAATTGCATCAGCAATGTAGTAAATAGAGTCATATCCAAGTGCGTTGAACGCATCAGGTGCCTTATCACCATTTGCCGCTTTAAATGCCTTTACAAAGTCTTGAATTTTTTGGTCTGGATCTTCTGCAGAATAGTGGTTAGTAATATACGTATTATTTAATGCATCCTTGCCAGCTAGATCCACTAAAGTTGGTGAATCCCAACCATCAGCCCCCATTAAGGGTACATCAATACCCATTTCACGGGCTTGTTTAACAATTAATCCAACCTCTTCATAGTATCCAGGGATAAAGATAAAGTCTGGATTCGCTGCTTTAATATTAGTTAATTGTGTACGGAAGTCTGTATCCTTCGCTACATAAGCTTCTTCCTTTACAATTTCCCCTCCACTTTTAGTAATCGTTTCTTTAAAGGACTTTGCTAAACCTTTTGCATAATCAGACGCATTGTCAGCAAAAATAGCTACGTTTTTCGCACTTAGCTCACCTGAAGCGAAGTTAGCTGCCACAATCCCTTGGAATGGGTCAATAAAGCATGTACGGAATGCATATTCGTTAACGCTGCCATCCTCATTTACCGTAATATTTGGGGCAGTTCCAGAACCAGTAACAATCGGGATTTTATTTTGATTGGCAATTTGAACCGTTGCTACTGTATTTCCTGAAGTTGCAGGAGCTAGCATTGCTACTACTTTATCTTGCGTTGCTAGTTTAATAGCTGCAGCTGTAGCCTCAGAGTTTTCGGATTTATTATCTACTTTAATCAGTTCAATCTTCTTACCATCAATACCACCAGCATCATTTATTTCTTTTACAGCCAATTCTGCGCCCAGACCGATTGAAGAACCGTAAGATGCTACATTTCCTGAAAGCTCTAGGTTTGCACCAATTTTAATTGTATCGCCATCAGATGAACCACCGCCTGATGATGAGCCACCGCCTGAACTTGAGTCGTCTCCGTTACCACAACCAGCAAGTACACCAGCAAGTAATGAAGATGCTACTAATAGTGAACCGAACTTCTTAAGCTTTTTACTCTCTTTCATAATTAGATTCCCCCTGAAGATTTCTAAAATATTCGATATTTCTGATAATTATAAACAAATAAATTCATTTCCTCAATAGCAAAAATAATTATTTATAACTACCTAAAAACAACAGAACAATATTATTCATTTATGACTTTTACATTGTAAAACATTCTTTATATTTAGTCTAGAGTGATTTTTCAGTATAATTAGTTATTTAAGAATTATCTCTCAATTCAGTTTATAGTGTAGTACAAAACTATCATATGCGTTTATTTTTTTAAGATAAGGTTTTGGCTGTTCTTCATCTTCAATAAATTATTTCCCTGAAAATAAGTCTAGAAAAGAGAAAAAAGCATGAAGGCGATTGCCCTATGCTTTCTTTAATTCGAACACACAAAGGCGTTCATTCATATTAGTTTCATTTTCTAAATGCACTTCATGGAGCAATTCAAATGGTGTCCCCTGATGTAAAAACTGTAAATAATCATAGGGAGGATAGTATAAAATTATATGAATATCTCGCATTTTTTGCTCATAGGATTGCCAAATGTTCTGAATAACCGTGCGGAAAATATGAATGGAAAAGGGATTAAAAAAGAAAAACACATTATCTCGCGGCTTTATTTCATATGCCTCTGCTATCGTATGAATAAATGTAATAGGTGCATGTGAACGCTTTTTTTGAAGATAGCTTCGTTTATTTTCTTCTGCCTCTGCATAAAATCCAGCGTCCATCTCTATTCCGATCGTTGGGATATGAAATTGATGATGAACATAAATGGGTACCCTTCCCTTTCCACAGCCCATATCAATAAACACAGGGTCGTTAGGCATCTCATAGATAGCAAATAATTGTTCTAGCCCAATATAAGGGGTTGGTTCATAACGGTGATAGTGAGCAAGCTTTGGGAAACCATATTGTTCTCCCACGGTCTTAATATGCAAATATTTATCAAACTGTTGTTCATTCATATAAAAGGACTCCTAAGAACAGAATGCTTTATTTTAGCACGAGAAAAAGCAAAAACCATACCCAAAAGTTTGGATATGGTCATTTTTTAATAGCCTCTACGCTTAAATCTATAAACAAAGAGAAGTGAAAGGAGTAATAATACTAAGGATGCAATGATGGTAATCACTGTAGTCTTATCAATAGTGGCCGCTGGATCGGCGATTTCATTATTGGCACCAGGCATGCCCATCGGCGCTCCGTTTTCATCGGGGCGCTGCATAGGCCCACCATTTGGACCTTCTCCCCTCCCTGGTCCATTGCCTTCTTTGTTAAACGGAGGACCTTGAGATGGATCAAAGTTCTCAGGTAGCTGACTCGGATCAAAATTATCAGGCATAGCATTCATTTCTCCATTTTCATTTGGAATCGGCATCATATTTCCCTGAGAGGTTGTCGATGCTTCCACAACGAGCTCCCCAGAGAGCTGTTTTAAAATAGATTCGGAGCGCTGCTTTGCAAACTCTGGTAAACTATTCTCACCTTCAACTGCCTCTAAAAACTGTTCCGTCGTAGAAAATTTAGTTGGATCCGCTTCGACATAGGTTGTTAAAAGCACCGCTAATTTTTTTGTCATGGATTGTACATAATCCTCTGTTAAATAATTCGTCGTTAACTCTTTTAAATAGCCTTCATATTGAGCCCGATATTTCTCATTAGAAAGTAAGGCATTTAGTAGTGGCCGTTCCTCCAAAGTTGTGCCAGAGACAGGAGTAGTCACACTAAAATTAATAGCACTTTCGGACATTAGATTTCCTGACATGCCCATATCCATGTTAAACTGGCCATTCTGTTGTTGCCTATCCACACCCGCTTGATCCGTTTGTCCATTGTTCTCCATTGGTGAACTTTTTGAATTAGAAGCATCCACTGGCTTTTGACGATTTTCTGTACCCATTCCCATTCCACCGCCACCTGCTCCAAAGCCACCAAAGGACATATTGTAATCCCAAGGGATAATTGAAAACTTGCCATTCTGTTCGTATAAATAATAGTTATGCTTCATATTCCCTTGGTAACTGTCTAAATTTACAAGTGCCGTATTGACGGCGAAATATCGTAGCATTTCATCGACATCTAAATATTTCTCAATGTCTCCACCATTATTAATAGCATCCAGCATTTCCACAAATTTGGATTGATCCATATTATCTTTATTTGTTTTTAAACCAATACCTGTATAATCCGTCATATCGTCACTTATATATTTTAAATCACTGCCTGTCCCATCTGGCTTAAATAAAAAGCCATTATTGGAGCCATAGTTATTAGCTAGGAACGTTTCATCCACTGCTTCTACGCCTAAAAACAAACCACGCTCCTCACCATTTACGGTGACATACATATAGGAATGTGCTGGCGTTGGTAAGCCCATTTGCTCCATTAATTCATAGGATATATACTCTCGCATTAATGTAGAGTCACTATAATTATTATTTAAATTTAACTTTTTCAAGCCATATAAGCTTTGAGTATCATCATAATAATCAAAATCAATTTTTAAGCTATAACGATCTGAGTCACTGTTGATGACTGATCGTAACGTTAAATTTCCTTTAGTGCGTATAGCCACATTCTCAATTTTCTTGCCGTTTACTGTAATATCTGCCTGTTTTAACTCTTCATCTGCCGCATTTTCCAGCATGTCAGCCCAATCTTCCTCGGCTATCTCGATATCGACTGTAGTAACTTTGTTTTTATTAAAAATTATATTCTCATAAGAGAACTCGGTATTCTTTGTTTCAATGCCTACATTCGGAAGTACAGCATATATCACGACAAAGAGAAGGAGAAGAATTGCCATGCATAGGTAGACAATTCGGGTTTTAATCATCACTGACACCTCGCTTTGGAATCCTTTTTGTGAAAACAGTCATTATGCTGTAAAGTTCCCGTCATAGCTTAGCATAATGGCAGATTTTACACCTGGCACTTTTGTTAGTAGATCCATTAGTTTAGCATCGTTTTGTTTGACGCGAATTTCATACGTAGTTTCCATTTCCTCATTGTTCATAATCGACTTCGATTTGAGGGCGAATTTTTTTGTTTGTGCAGCTATAATTCGCTCCACCTCTTGAGATGCTAGCTCTTCCTCAAACTTTACAATTAATAAATAAGGATTTTCTACTGTAATTTTATTTACAAATACTAACAACACAAGACCAATTAACACCGCTCCAATAATGACTAAAGGAATAAAACCTGCCCCACATAAAATACCTGAAACAATTGCCCAGAAAATATAAACTAAATCCATAGGATCCTTAATAGGCGTTCGGAAACGCACAATGGATAATGCACCAACCATACCAAGAGATAGAAGAACATTCGAACTGATCCCCATAATCACGAGTGCTGTCGCCATTGTCATAATGAGCAATGCAATATTGAATGAATGAGAGTAAATCACTCCGTTAAAGGTTTTCTTATAAACTGCGTAAATGAAAAGCCCAATGAAAAATGCTACGACCAAACCAATAATTGAATCGATTAATGAAAAAGATGTTGTTTTTTCTAAAAAATTAGATTTAAAAATATCACTAAATGTAATTGTATCCATCGTTCGTTCTCCTTTTATTAGCCGTACATACGACTAAGTTGATATTTTGAATAAGCCTCGGCACGTGTATCTACAGACTGAAGTAAATATTTGATGATGTCCGGTAAATAGTCATCATATTTCACCTCTAAAATCACTAGGTTTTGTTCTAGTACATCCACCATGGGTAAGCTTGGATTAAACATATCTGTATTGCGTAAGCTGGATTGCACCTTACTATCAAAAGTTACTCGCACATTACCAAATGGGTAAATATACGCCTCTCGCTCATAATCTACTACTGTTGTTGGTCTAAGTTGGCTGTAACTCATCTCCTGATATAAGTCCCTAATCAGTCCTCGCTCATCCTCCTCCATCCATGAAATATCTCCAAGACGCATTTTTTCATATTCAGCTTGAGCTATTGCACACTTCGTTTTAAAGGTTAAATTATTCCGTTTACTCTTGCGCTCAAGATTGATAATGGCACTAGATTGACCGTATATTCGTACACGGTATTTATCTCGATTAATATAGCCTTCCTTTTTCTCATTGAGCACTTTATTCGCAAAATTATCGAAGTACGTACTTCGAATTACATATTTCCCATCCGCACCCGCATGCTTGTCCAGCTGCATAATATACTGTAGCTTGGCTTTTAATAACGCATAGTCTGGATAGGAAATCGCCTGTTTAATTTCTTGACGACCATTTGGATTAAATGAGGTTACTATAGGCATATACATCTCACTCCCTACTAAATTTTCATTGTCATAAAGCGGCTGAAGCCCAAGATAGCAAAAGCATCTTTTTGCTCGTTTCTCGTCTACACTGTTTACTATAAAGAGCGTTTGTGTCAGGCAGATGTCAACTTTACATTTTCTTCACTGATATTTTACAAATCATTTCTGGCCTGTTGTTGCCATGAAGCCCATAAAAAAAGCTACCACGCCTTTACGACGTAGTAGCTTTTTGCAATAGTAATTCAAAGGAAGTTCCTGTGGCATGACTTTCGATTAGTTTTAAGTCACCACCAATAGATTGTGCCATCATTTTACTAAGAGGTAATCCAAGACCTAACCCTC
This sequence comes from Lysinibacillus sp. A1, assembly GCF_000801965.1. Taxonomy (NCBI): domain Bacteria; kingdom Bacillati; phylum Bacillota; class Bacilli; order Caryophanales; family Bacillaceae; genus Lysinibacillus; species Lysinibacillus sp. A1. The sequence goes on along the minus strand of NZ_JSZM01000021.1, from coordinate 28,478 downwards.
GAATGGCATATTTTTTATTCTCTCCTCTATAAAAACGCTCAAATATAAATGCCTGATCCTCTACAGGAATACCTCGACCTGTATCCGTTACAATAATGGAGACCGTATTCCCTTGCTCTTTAAGTGTTAGCGTTACAGATCCTATATCCATCGACTGTTTAGCATTGGTTAATAAGTTCGTCATAATTTGCTGAATACGGACAATATCTACCTGTACATGGATGGCAGGATCAACTAGGTGCAAGCTTACATGCACACTGTCATCTTCCTGCATTACTTCCCACTGTGCGACCGCCTCCCGCAGAAGTTGATTGACATTTACAGTCTCAAGCTTCACCGGAATCGCATCTACTGCAAAGTGGTTAAAAGCAAGTAAATCACCGACCATTGTTTTCATTTTTGTTGTTTCGATCACAGCCATATCAATAAATTCCATTGCATCTTGTCCTGTTACAACGCCATCCTTTACAGCTTGTAATAGCCCACTTATAGAAGTGACCGGTGTTTTCAGTTCATGGGTGACACCTGCCAATAATTCTGTTCTGGTTTTCTCCAGCTGTTCAAGTTTTTGAGCCATATTTTCAAAGGAAGTTACAAGCTCATATACCTCTTTTTCCTTACAATCCTGAGGTAAATCGACTGAATAGCTACCCTCCTGCACTTGTTTTGCTGCTGCTGCTACTTGTTTGATGGGACGTGCTAATCGTTTGGATAAAAAATAGATAGCAACCCAGCCTAACAAAGCCAACGCCCCAATCAATATAGCAAGCTGACCATAGGCTTGATTCACTCTTGTTAAATTTTCTTTCTTCTCCACTACTAGCACCCAGCCAATTAGCTCCTGACTATTTTCTATTTTTCTTTTGACCACATATTGAACAGGCTCTAATCCTATCGTTAATTCCTTTGTACCTTCTTCACCATCTAACATACTCTCTACATTTTTAGCACTGCCTGGTGGTACAGGGCGGTTACTTGTTATGATATTGCCCTTTGTATCGACTACATACAGGATAGGATCAATTTCTCTCATAGTAAAACGTTCCCGATCCCCAATGAAACCAGGAATACCGTTAAACGGCCCATTATTGAGTCCCGAATTATCGGTTAAACGATAGACCGTCTCATCCGCTAAAAACTCCATCATCTCTAGTCGATTTTCAAACGTCGTATGGCGAATCCAAGCTGCCGAAATCAAGGAAATTATAGCTAAACCTATAAATAGTGTAAGTAAGTAACGGCTTGTCCAATATTGAAGTAAAGATATTCTTTTATTTCTTTTGAACACTCAGCTGATACCCCAATCCACGTAGTGTCTTTATTTCGCCCTCTGTTTCATCCCAATCCATCAACGCTTTGCGAAGCCGTTTCACTGCTAAGTCTACCGCTCGATCACTTCCGTCATACTCCCAGCCCCAAACATGATCAATAAGCTGATCACGCGTAAATGTTTGGTTCGGATGGTCAGCTAAAAATAAAAGCACCGATAAATCTCTAGGCGTTAATAGTATTTCCTTCCCTCTTAGAAACACTCTATGTGCCTTCCTATCAATTTCGAGAGAACCGTAACGCTTTAAAGAGGATGAATCGGTGCTTCCTTCAGCCCGTCTTAAAACGGCCTTCACTCTCGCAACAACTTCATCTGCAATAAAGGGCTTTGGAATATAATCGTCTGCTCCTTGGTCAAATCCTTCTAAACGGTAATTAACCTCGCCTAAAGCAGTTAACATTATAATAGGACAAGCACTGTATTCTCTAATTTCCTTTAAAATAATCCAACCATTTTTCTCAGGCAGCATAATATCTAGTAACACTAAATCTGGTTGAGTCTCAATAAATTTATCTAAAGCCTCACCACCACTAAAGCACTGTGTTACATCATAGCCGACCTTTTTTAAATAAACTTTTAACACCTGGCTAATTGCATATTCGTCTTCTATTACTAATATATGCGCCATTTTTGTTCACCTCGCGACTAACTAGCTCTTATGTTTATTATAGCACCGGATTATGTCAGTTAAATGTCAGCATATAAGCAGAAGTTTACTTACGATGAGAATATATTGAGGACTTCTATTGACAATGTCTTCCTCAGCCACTTATCATTGATTGCGAATGATAATCAGTGATAATTCATTCAAAAACCTAGTAAATGAAAATAAGGGGGGAAAAGCATGATCATTGTTACAAATCGTATTCAAGTGAAGCCAGGTTTTGCAGCAAGAATGGCTCCAAACTTTACAAAACCAGGTCCTCTACAACAATTTGAAGGCTTCCATAAAGTAGAGGTATTAATTTCAACTGATGATCCTACTTATGACGAAATGAGTGTTAATATGTATTGGGAATCCAAGGAGCATTTCCAAGCATGGCGTAATAGCGATGCATTTGCTGCAGCCCATCACCGTCCAAGTTCAGGCTCTGAAGGGGAAAAAACGGATAGCCCAATTATCGGTAGCAAAATAGTAGTTGCTGAATTAGCAACTTCCATTGAAGCATTACGTTCATAAACACACTAAATATTTATACATGATCTTCTGATTCTATCTAAAAAGCCCTGCATGTTGACATACAATGCAGGGTCTTTTTCATTAAGATAGTTTGTACAGCATCTTTTAATAAATGATTAGTCCTAATATACAGGGAGATATTTTTCATCATCATGCTAAAAAAATAACAAGAAAATAGCCTAACACGGATAGACAAACTGAACCAATTAAACCAGCAACAAATGCCTTTACTCCAAGCTCCTTAAACGTTTTAATCTCAACATTTAACCCAAGACCAGCCATCGCCATAGCAATCAAAATGTAAGCAATATTTACAAGGGCTTGCGCCACATAAGCTGGTATAATACCTAATGAATTAATCGCACTCATTGCCAAAAAACCTACTATAAACCACGGTATGATTGACAATGAAAATGGTTTTTTCTCTTCCCCTTTAGCCGTTCTTCGATAGAAAATACCGATTATAATGGCTACTGGTACAAGCAATGCGACCCGTGTTAACTTTACAATGACCGCTATATCAATGGCTTCATTTCCACCTGCAGATGCAGCGGCAATTACATGAGCAATTTCATGTAAGGTACCACCTGCGAAAATGCCATACTCTGTTGGCGTTAAATTCATAACAGCATAAAGCACTGTATAAACAAGTGTAAATACCGTTCCTAATAACGCAACAATGGCTGCCCCCACAGCGGTTTCCTTTTCATTTGCTTTAATTTGAGGTGCGATTGCCACTACAGCAGCAGCTCCACAAATGGCGGTTCCACAAGCCGTTAGTATCCCTAGCTTTTGATCCACTTGAAAAATTTTTGTAAGACCGTACACTACGATTAATGCAAATAATAAATTAATGACGGCAATCAAAAAAACATTGGCTCCAGCGTGATAAATATCAGCTAAATTTAAACGCATCCCCAATAAAATAATACCGAATCGTAATAGCTTCTTACTGGAAAATGCAATTCCAACTTGCCAGGAATCCTGTACTTTAAATGCTGCACGCCAAGCCATCCCTAATATAATAGCAATGACCAATTGCCCCAATATTGAAAAGAAAGGAAAAGTAGCAATATATTTTGCAACTAAGGCTATAAAGAGTGTTAGTAATAGTCCCTTTAGAAAGTTTGGATGAAGTGCGTATTTCCCTTTGCTCTGTCCATTAATCATGATGTTCACTTCTTTCTCCTTTGTTGATTTCTACTTTATTAAAAAGCTCATGATTAGTAAAATACATATATATAATAGTTATTATTAATATTTCTAATTACAGAGGTGTAGATATGCAATATGAGGCTTTAAAAACGTTCATCACACTGGTAGAGGTCAATAATTTTACAAAGGCCTCAGAAATACTTCATATTTCACAACCAAGTGTCAGCTTACACATTAAAAACCTTGAGCAGGAATTACAAACTACTTTATTTATTCGTTCACCAAAATCTGTACAAATTACACCAACTGGTGAAATTCTCTATAAACGGGCTAAGCAGATTATGGCTATCACTGAGGCAGCTAAGGATGACATTGCAGCCTATCATCAAGAAGTTCAAGGGACACTTGTCATAGGTGCTAGTTTTACCATTGGAGAATATATATTGCCTCCCATTATCGCTAGCTTGCAACAACGCTTCCCACAACTTGAGCTTCAAATTATTATTGGTAATACGAAAGAAATCATTCAATATACAAAATTATTGCAAGTTGATATTGGCCTGATAGAAGGACAGGCACACGACAATGAACTTTTGATAAAGCCATTTATGCAGGATGAGCTGTTTATTGTCAGTGCAAGTAATCATCCACTGACAAAGCAACAGCCAATTTCTGCGGACAAGCTTCAACAGCAAAGCTGGGTTGCGCGTGAGGAAGGCTCCGGCACACGTTATTATTTAGATCATTTATTTAGAGCTAATGGTTTACTGGTTCAATCACTGTTAACCATTAGCAGTAATCAGGGCGTTAAAGAAAGCGTTATGCAAGGACTTGGGCTTTCCCTACTGTCTGCGTGTGTCATTGAGCGTGAGTTGAAAAATGGTGATATGGCGATTCTCTCCCTTGAAGGACAGCATTTTATGCGGACATTTTCTTATCTTTGTTCGCCAACTATGAAAAATAAGCGGAATGTCGATATTTTAATTGAAGCATTATCAAAAAAAAGCTTAGCTGACTTTTCTCGTCGCTAAGCTTTTTTGATGGTTCTTCTAGTATTAAAACGTTTATGTTCAATGATTTCGACAAATTTGGTCGCCGCTCGAGAAAGGGGTACGGTCTTTAAAAAGCACATACCTATACTCCTTGGCGGAATTTTCCCATTTAAAGATAATTCGTATAGAAGCCCTCGGTGGAGATAATCCTTTGAAAACTCTTTTGTAACACATGCGATTCCGAGATTACTACGGGCAAATTCTAATACAAGATCATGTGAACCTAACTCAAACTCAGGTTCAATATGAACCCCATTGGATAGTAAGAAATCCTCTACATATTTGCGTGAATTAGATTTTTTCTCTAGGAAAATAAGCGGGAATTTTAACAGATCCTCATAGCTTAAACTTTTAGAAGCCAGTGTCTTATATTTCTCCCCACAGACAAAAATATCTTGAATATCCGTACATACCGTTAACTGTAATGTCGAATCCTCTATAGGAAAATTACAAAAACCGATATCCACCTCACCCGATTTAATAAAATTGCAAATTTCAGAGGTAGTACCATTTAGCATTTCCAACTTAATATTCGGATACATCGTATGAAATGCTTCTAAATAAGGCATAAGGAAAAAACGTGAAATCGTATCTCCTACGCCAATCTTTAGTTGCCCAGTTGTTAAATTTTTAAATTCTAATAACTTTTCTTCACCCGCATCTAATAGTCCTAAAGCCGAATTTGTATATTCAAATAGCAGACTGCCCTCTGTTGTCAAAGTGACCCCCTTAGGCGTTCGATTAAAAAGACGTGTACCCAGCTCCTTTTCCAGTTGCATCATCGCTTGACTAACAGCAGGTTGAGTCATATATAAATCCTTGGCGGCTCTTGAAAAGCTATTATTTTTAGCTACAACACTAAAAACACGGTATAAATCTAATTTCCCTATCATATAAGCACCTCTTATAGCTAGTATATGAACTATTAATTTTACTTATATCATGAGTGAGGCGTATAGTAAAACCATATGGATTTTACATCACTTTACGAAAGTTAAATGAGGAGAGATTAAGTTGGAACGTGTAATCGGTACAGTTGTAAGAGGTCTTCGTGGTCCTATTATTAACGAAGGCGATCATATTGAACAAATCGTTGTAGATACGGTGTTAAATGCTGCGAAAGTAGAAGGTTACGCTATTGAGGATCGAGATATTGTGACCGTAACTGAGTCAGTAGTAGCACGTGCACAAGGGAACTACGCAACAATTGATGATATCGCTGTGGACGTGGCCGCGAAATTTGGCAATGATACTGTAGGAGTTATTTTCCCTATTTTAAGTCGAAATCGTTTTGCTAACTGTTTACGTGGTATTGCTAAGGGCGTTAAAAAGGTTGTCTTAATGCTAAGCTACCCATCTGATGAAGTTGGTAATCATCTTGTCGATATCGATGAGTTAGATGTAAAAGGCATTAATCCTTGGACAGATACATTAAATGAAGTGGAATTCCGCGAGCATTTCGGCTATAAAAAGCATACATTTACTGGTGTAGATTATATTGAATACTATAAAGAATTAATTGAAGCAGAAGGGGCTACATGTGAGGTCATCTTCTCCAATAACCCAAAAACAATTTTAGATTATACAAAGAGTGTTCTAGCATGTGATATTCACTCACGTTTCCGCACAAAGCGCATTTTAACAGCAAACGGTGCTGAAAAAGTTTACAGCCTTGATAATATTTTAGCTGAATCCATCAATGGTTCTGGTTTCAATGCTGAATATGGACTACTTGGCTCTAACAAAGCTACAGAAGATAGTATTAAGTTGTTCCCACATACTTGCCAGCCGATTGTTGACGGTATCCAAGCTAAAATCAAAGAAGCTACAGGAAAAACTGTAGAAGTTATGATTTACGGAGATGGTGCATTCAAAGATCCTGTGGGTAAGATTTGGGAGTTAGCAGATCCTGTTGTTTCTCCAGCCTTCACAGCCGGATTAAATGGAACTCCTAACGAGGTTAAATTAAAATATTTAGCAGATAATGACTTTGCTGATCTTCGAGGAGAAGAGTTAAAAGCTGCTATTTCTGAATACATTCAAAATAAAGATGAAGATTTAACAGGTCAAATGGCTGCACAAGGAACAACACCGCGCCGCTTAACTGACCTTATCGGCTCTCTATCTGATTTAACATCCGGTTCAGGGGACAAAGGAACTCCTATGATTTATATTCAAGGATATTTCGATAATTACACTAAATAATATAAAAGAACTCTCGTACTAGTGACGGGAGTTCTTTTTTGGATGGAGGATGACAGGAATCGAACCTGTAATCCCTAGATGAAAGGGATATGCAGCCTAGCAACTTCCTCATATATACGATGGTTGATTTATTCTATAAAGTATTACATTTTTCTCAGTCCTTTTCATAAATGAATGTAATTACGTTTATTTTAAACGGTTAGGTATTACTTCTTCTTGTAGCCAATGCTCACTTGTTTGAACATGATGAGGTCGCACAAATTTACCCAAATTATATTGGAAGTCCTCATAATGAAAGGATCCAGCATTTCGAATGACATAACCCTCTTGCTCACCATCAAACATTGATTTCCCAGTAAACATTCGTTTTATTTTACGCTCATCAAAAATCCCTCTGTATAAAACAGGCACCGTTTCAACACCTAATTTTTCCGCAAAGGCCACCGTCTCATCCCAACTTAAACAAATATTATCTTCATTCCAAATACTAAATAAATAAAAATAACTTGTTAATGCCTGATAATATATAGAATGCTTCGCATACATGTTTTCCCCACATAATCGCCAACTATCTGGGATCTGATAAGAAAAACTAGCATGGAATGTTTTGACCCAATGTCTAGAAGGATGGTTAGCTGAATGGATGCTTCTAGCATGCATATAGTCCTTGTACAGCGTTGTCCCTTCTCCATCTAACTTTTCAGTGACAACAACCTCTTTCCCAATAAAATGATTCACATTTTTAGCAACCTTGTCATCATGGGTATAGCTTCTGCTCCATGGTAAATGGAAGCTTCTTGGGTATTTCATTAATTTCGTCATATTTACACTTCCTTTCTTTTCTGTTTATTTAGCAAATTGGTCGGCTTCACGGAAAAAGTAAAGCTTTGTTAATAAATCCCCATCTAATAAATGATAAATTTCACTTCCCCCTTGATCGCCACCATACTGGATTAGCATATGGAATTGCACTAAATAGACGACCTTTAAAACAAAATCCTCTTCAAAGCCCAATTCCAATAAAAAATGACAAGCCCTCTGTGCCGATACATTTTCATGGCCAAAATAGCCAAATCGTTGTTGCAACGGTTTATACTTCTTACAAAATGGCTTACCCACATCATGGAATAATGCTGCTATTTGTAATGCCAGCTTATCACTTTCCGAATAGTATTCATTGATATAGGCAAAGACAAAATAAGTATGCTGACATAATAGGAATTGGTGATGTGGATTTTCTTGATTGAAATGATAAATCTCTTTAAAAAGTGGGATTGCTCGAAGTGTTTGAAAAAGCTCCTCATAATTGGGCTCACGTTGAATAAGCGAAATAAATTGTTGTTGGGAAATTGCATAGGGGCTAGATTCATGTACGATATGCACTTCATCAAACCCTTCTCCCGCCGTCGGAAATTCTAAATGCTTGCTCATTTTTTCCATTACCACTAACGGTACATTTCTCTTTCGTTGTTGGTTTCTAGCTACACATATGGAATAGGGCGTGTCAAAATAATAGCATTCCTTCCTAACCGAGCTTGGCAATTTACGTAGTGCAAATATCCTCCGCTCCCGTTCGATATTGGTAGCATCTACAATGACCGTATAACCCTTTGCCACAAGGTCATTAAGACGCTCATATAATGTACGAAAGACCTGACGTGATTTCTGTTTTGTTGCGTCACCAAATAACTCCTGACGTATAGCGTCACTAGAAAGAACAACAGCATTTTCTCTTTTCGCAAGCTGCTTCACAAATGTACTTTTTCCACTTCCAGGTAATCCAACTGTGAAAATTACCTTCATCTCTTCTCACCTCCCTTCCAGTTTCTATATCGTATAAGATAAACAATCCTTTAGTGCTTTTCAATATATCCTTACAAGCAATTTAAAAGGCACGAGTCATGTACTAAATCGCACTCATGCCTTCTATATGAATTATTTTTAGCTTACTTCACCCTTATGGACATAGTGTTCGTGCAATATTTTCAAAGTAACGAACACCATAAATTAGAGCTTCTTCATCAATTTTAAAACGAGGATGGTGTAATGGGTACGCTTCTCCAAACTCTTCGTTATGTACCCCTATAAATTGCATCGATGAAGGAACAACTTCTGAAAAATCTGCGAAATCCTCAGTACCAAACATTGGTCCAGGTAACTCCTTCACACCTGTATCTCCCACAATCTCTCCCGCTATACGGCGAGATAACGCTGTTAACTCTTTATCATTTGTAACAGAGGGACATCCTAGCTCCCATTTAATTTCTACCTTTGCACCGTGCATGGAAGCAATACTTGTAGCTATCTTTTCTAAATGTTTTCGCGCATCTACACGAATCGTAGAATCTAGTGAACGAATCGTTCCACCAAGCTCTGCTGTATCTGCAATAATATTTAAGGCCGTTCCACAATGAAATTTTGCCACCGTTAAAACAGGCGCATGTGTACTTGGTACTTTACGTGACACAATTGTTTGCAGAGCTACAACTATTTCAGAACCAATAAGTAATGGATCTATAGCGACCTCTGGTGTAGACGCATGGCCGCCTCGACCGTAGATTTTAATTTCAAAATCATCGGCTGCTGCAGTAAATTTACCATCTTTCATAGCAAATTGTCCTACCTCATAATCAGGGCTCACATGTAGAGCAAAGGCATAATCGACATTTTCTACAATTCCTAGGGCTACTAGTTGAGCAGCTCCTCCAGGCGTCACCTCTTCAGCATGCTGAAAAACAAAACGAATTTCTCCACAAAAATCTGTCCCACGCTCAGCCAATGCTTTTGCTGCACCAAGTAGCATCGCTGGGTGGGCATCATGACCACACGCATGCATGACTCCAGGATTGGTTGATTTAAAAAGTAAATCCGTTTCTTCTTCAATCGGCAATGCATCAATATCAGCTCGTAGTAAAATGGTATGCCCCTTATTTTCTGTTTTCGTCCCCTTTAAAAATGCGCATACACTCGTCTCTGTTAAACGCTTCACCTCTAAATGTGGAAAGGTTACTAGTTGATTATAAATATATCGGGCTGTCTCATACTCCTGATGTGATAATTCTGGATACATATGCAAATGCTGACGCCATTTTATTACCTGTTGTTTTAAATCAATTGTTTCTACCAATCTAATCACTCCTACTATTTGATATATTATTAAAATGGTCCATAGTTTATGAGATGTGCAATGACTAATAAGACAATGGCTAAGCTTGTCTGTATAAGGAAATAAGGAAATACCCATCTAACCCATTTTGAAAATGGGATACCTGCGATTGCTAATCCTGCTAATAAAACCCCACTCGTTGGAATAACCATATTTGAAATACCATCACCAAATTGGAAAGCCAGCACTGCAGTTTGCCTAGTTACACCAATTAAATCTGCTAAGGGTGTCATAATCGGCATTGTTAACGCTGCTTGTCCACTTCCAGATGGTACTAAGAAATTTAAGCAAAGCTGCAGTAAAAACATCCCTACTGCATTGATAGAAGCTGGTAGAACACTTACGGCATTAGAAACAAAATGCAGAATAGTATCAATTAATCCTCCATTCGTCGTAATTACTAAAATGGTTTGGGCAAATCCAATGATTAGAGCTCCTTCTACCATATCTCGAGCTCCCATAATAAAACCTTCAGCCATTTTATTCGGTCCAATCTTACATATAATAGACATAATAATACTACTCAATAAAAAGATGCCGCCAATTTCACTTATATACCATTGGAACTTTATTACCCCTACAATTAATGCAACAAAATTAACTAATAGTACGAGTAATGCTAGTAAATGTCGTGTACTTATTTTAAAGTCCAGATCAATCTTTATGCTTTCCTCCGGATTAAACTTTCCATAAATCCCTTTCGATGGGTCGCTTTTCACTTTTTTAGCATGTCTATATATAAAAAGGACTGTCAAAATATAAAAAACGGCAAACACGACTATTCGATATGACATCCCTGAATACATTGGAAGCTCCGCAATTGTTTGAGCGACACCAATGTTAAAAGGGTTTGTAATGCCCGATGTAAAGCCCGTTGCTAATGTACCGAGCATAACGATTGCAAAGCCTGTCATTGCATCCATACCCAGTGCCATTGTTAAAGGGATAATGATGGCTATATATACTAGCGTATCCTCTGCAGAGCCAATTAATGTTCCTAAACTAGCAAATATTAATACGAGAATAGGGATTAATACGTACTCCTTTTTCCCAAACTTAGAGGCCATCACTTTAATAAACGAATCAATAGCACCCGTTTTTTGCATGATCCCTAAAGCTCCACCAAATAGAAAGACAAATAAAATGATGGGAGCACCCTCAAGCATCCCCAAATGCACACTATTAAATATTTCAAGGAAGCCAACAGGATTGGAGCTTATGTATTGAAAGGATTCTGGATCAACAACCATTCTCCCATTACTCTCAACTCTTTCATACTGTCCCGCTGGTAAAATATACGTTAATAGCGACATCACTAAAATAATAATAAACATTAATACAAATGCATTAATTCCCTTTATACGTGGTTCATCTTCTTTTTTTTCTTGATGCAGGTTTACCATAACCGTCTCCCCCTACTATTTATTATTCTTTAAACCGAGACATAGACAACATAGCAATTAGGCAAATGATTATACCTCTATTTTTCCGTTACACGGAAAATCATTCCGATTAACGGAAACTTTATACTCAAGAATAAAAAATAGAATATAAAATGTCAATATATTTTGATAATTCAAATAAATACATTTCTACTAAAAGGACACGTAATTAATACTCATTTCTATAAAAACAGGAATAATTCCGGACTTTTCTACATATAAAAAAGACTGCTCCACCTTTTCGTAGAGCAGTCTATGCATATCAATATTTTATTACCTTACACCATTATTGTATCATGAATTTACAAAAATTACTAGACTATACTTCTTGCTGAAGTAGATGTATGATAAATTTCCTGATTCAATCACCATACTAAATCTCCTTGAGATAATTACGTTTGAGGACTTTCGAGTTATTCAAAGGATCAGTGTTCAGCCATTGAAAAGGAATCACAATTACCTACATCCCACCATCTATATAGATAAGGGTTCATGCCGAGCGAAGATAATAACTATGGAGAGGAATGTGAGTAGACATTGGAAAATCAACATGAGTGGATGGAAGAAAAGCAGCACCTTGAGCATTGTTTAAATATCATTGATGCCAAAATGAAGGAATTACTGCTTCAAGAAAAGGGCTTTAAAGAAAATGCTGTCGCCATTAAGAAAACTTTCTGGAACGATGTCAGAGTCAATTTAGATACTGCTGAGGATGTTGATGAAACATTTTTTGCTATTAAACAACAAGTAGAGCTACTTTCAGATTCAGAACTTGCACAGCAAAGGGCCATTCGAAATGTGAAGGTTTATGAACGTTTACAGCAGTCACCCTATTTTGCACGAATCGATTTTTTACAAAGTGAGCATTCTGAACCTCTAAAAATTTATATAGGTGTTGCCACACTTTTGGATGAGCAAGATGAAAACATCATCATTTATGACTGGCGTGCACCCATTTCCAGTATGTATTATGATTGCACTCCTGGTGAAGCTTCCTACGAAACTACAACGGAGGATATTCACGGTGAGATGCTGCTTAAACGGCAATTTATTATTAAAAATGGTCAGCTACAATCCATGTTTAATACCGGCTTAACCATTGGTGATGACTTATTGCTCGATATCCTTGCACAAAATGCAAACGAACATATTCGCAGTATCGTTGCCACCATTCAAGCGGAACAAAACAAAATTATTCGCCATATCCACTCACGTTACCTCATAGTAGAGGGTGTTGCGGGTAGTGGTAAAACGGCCGTTGCACTCCAACGAGTGGCTTATTTATTATACCGATATCGTAATGAAATGACAGCAGATCAAATTTTATTAATCACGCCTAACCAGCTTTTTAATCAATATGTCCATACTGTCCTACCTGATTTAGGTGAAGACAATATGCAACAACTAACGTTTATTGAATATGCTGAAAAACGTTTAGGTCGTCAGTTCCAATTAGAATACCCTTATGAGCAGCTTGAAGATCTATTAACAGAAAAAGATGAAGCTCAATATGTAACAAAATTAAATAGCATTTCATTTAAAGCAAGCCTGACTTACAAGCAATTGATCGACCAATATGTAAGTTATTTGTCGAACAAAGGCTTATTATTTAAAAATATTGTTTTTCGTGGAGAACGAATTATTACTGCACAGGAAATTACGGAATACTTTTATTCGTTCCCATCCTCCATGTCGATACCAAACCGCCTACAATTAGTGAAGGAATGGTTATTACAGCAATTAACGAAAATTGAAAGAGCTGAGCGTACGAAGGATTGGGTAGAAGAAGCAACTGAGCTATTAGACAAGGAAGACTACTCCAAGTCTTACAGTGAGCTCTTATATGAGGGACGCTATACAGAAAACTCATTTGATGATTTTGATCATGAACGCAAAAAATTAGCGCGCCAAATTGTAAAAAAGCATTTTAAACCTTTACGAAACTCTGTCAATCAATTAAGGTTCCTTCATATATTAGGTACCTATCGTCAACTCTTTGATATATCTAATACTCTCAATCAAGACTTTCAGCAGCTTGTCCCAGACAATTGGGAGGATATTTGCCAAAACACCCTTCCTAATTTAGCAAAACGATTAATTGCTTATGAAGATGCAGCCCCGTTTTTATATTTACAGGATAAAATTGAAGGTCAGCAAACAAATACAACAATTCGCCATGTACTAATTGATGAAGCACAAGATTATTCACCATTCCAACTAACCGTCTTACAGCAGTTATTCCCTAAAGCGCGTATGACAATTTTAGGCGATAGCCATCAAACCATACATCCGCATACCTTTGATAATCCTTCACTGCTTGACCCTCAATTGTATGGTGAGCAGGCCGAAAAGATGATTTTAACGAAAAGCTATCGTTCAACAAAGCAAATCATTCAGCTCACGGCTAAAATTTTAAATGATGGTAGTGAAGTAGAGGCGTTTAACCGAAATGGTCTAGAACCTTCGATTACAATATTGCCAAATGAGTTGGAGTTAAATAAACAAATTATTCAGAGCATCAACGACCTATCTCATAAATTTGAAACGATCGCTGTTATTTGTAAAACTGCAGCGGAATGCTCAGCAGTGTTTGAACAATTAAGCCATCACGTTGATATTCAACTTATTACACACAATACTAAGCAATTTAAAAAGGGGATATTATTACTTCCTGCTTATATGGCAAAGGGGATCGAATTTGACGCGGTCCTGATTTATAATGCATCAGCCGCCAACTATTCACGAGAAACAGAACGTAACTATTTCTATACAGCCTGTACGAGAGCTATGCATGAGTTACACATTTATTCCATCAATAAATTAACGTACTTCCTTCAATGATAGGGAAGTGTTGCATGCACGAAGTGATTTCCATTCAGGGCTACAAAGCTCCAGACGACACCCCTGTATACATGGAGCTTAGTCCGAATGGAAATGATCCTCGTTATATATAGAACGTATAGTCTTCTGGAATGACACGTTTTAAAAATTTCTTCGTCCGCTCTTCTTTCGGGCTAACAAAAATATCATGAGGACTACCTTCCTCTACGACAACTCCTCCATCCATGAAGATAACACGGTTTGCTACGTCCTTTGCAAAACCCATTTCATGCGTCACCACAAGCATTGTTGTCCCCTCAGCTGCAATATTTTTCATGACCTGTAGTACCTCGCCTACTAGTTCGGGGTCAAGTGCAGACGTTGGCTCATCGAATAAAATAATATCTGGATTCAACGCTACCGCCCTTGCAATCCCTACCCGTTGTTGCTGACCTCCCGATAACTGACTTGGATATGCGTCGTATTTTTCAGATAAGCCTACTTTATCAAGAGCCCTTTTGCCAATTTCCACTGCCTCTGTCTTAGGAACTTTTCGTCCAATAATTAGCCCTTCTGTGACATTTTCTAATGCCGTTTTATTCGTGAAAAGATTATAGTTTTGGAAGACAAATGCCACACGCTGGCGAATTGCATGTACGTCTTTTTTCTTTACATGTTGAAAATCCACTTCAATATCTCCAAATGTCGCATGTCCTTGATCCGCTTTCTCTAAAAAATTGATACAGCGTAATAATGTTGTTTTTCCTGAGCCACTAGGACCTAGAATAACGACTACATCACCTTGATCGATAGCTAAATCTACACCCTTTAAAATTTCATTTTCACCAAATGATTTATGAATATTTTTAATTTCTAACATGCTCATTCACCCCTTAGGCATTTGCCGCTTTGTATTTGCTTAAATATTTTTCATAACGCTTGAACAAGTATTCGACTGTGCTACATAAAATTAAATACACAATAAAGATATCCAGATAGGCTTCCACGTAATTGTAGCCGACATTTGCAGCTACCTTTGCCTTCAAGGTAATTTCAGGTAGAGACATTGCGTACCCTAAAGAAGTTGCTTTTATCAAATTGACTGTCGCTGTACAAATATTTGGAAGCGCAACAACTAATGCTTGTGGAATAATGATTCGGGTATACGCTTGGAATGTTGTCAAACCTACTGAGTATGCTGCCTCCAATTGTCCCTTTTCAATGGTACTTAATGCAGAACGAAATACCTCTATTAATATAGCTGTTGAACTGAATGCAAACACAATAAATGCATACCATATTGGATTGATTTTATATATATCATATGGAATTTGATATTTTTCAAAAATAATTCTTAACATAAGCGGAATACTACTATAAATAATAAAGATTTGTATAATAATTGGTGTTCCTCGCACAAAGGATACGTAGATCTTTGCTAAATGATGTATAACTGGAATTTTATTTATCCTCGTTAACGCCAGTAAAAATCCTAGTGGAAGCGCAATGAACAAAGCAACAACTGTGACAAGGAGTGCGATGGGAACACCTGATAGTGCAACGAAAAATGTTTCAAGTAAAAATTGATAATTCATGGTTACGCCTCCTTATGTTGTTTCTAAGGTCTTTTTACCCCTACCAAATATCTTTTCTAATATAGCAAATATCTTTTCAATAATAATAGATAATACCCAATAAATAATAGCCAAGGCGATATAAATCTCTAAGGCATGCGCATTAATATTACTAGCTATAATTAAATTGGCCTTCCCTACAATATCAATTAATCCAATTGTATAGGCCAAGGCACCCTCCTGTAATAAAGCAATCATGCCATTTCCAAAGTTCGGTAATGCAACGACAAGTGCCTGGGGGAAAATAATTCTTCGGTAGGCTTGTATGGGCGTTAACCCTACACTAACAGCCGCTTCAAACTGCCCTTTCGGAATGGCTAAATAAGCCGATCGCATCACCTCTGACATAATTGCTGCAAATTGTAATGTGAATGTTACTACCACGAAAATAGCTGTTTCAATGGAATGGAGATTGAGACCAAAGTTTTCAGCTAATGCGGGCACACCATAATAGACAAGAAATAATAAAACAATAGATGGTGTACATCGCATAATCGTCGTATACAGGTTCGCTAATCTTCGTAATAGCTTGACAGAAGAGAGCTTAGCTGCCGCTAGTAATAAGCCAAATATTGTGCCTAAGACTATAGAGGACCCTGCAACTAAAAACGTGATTTTTAAAAACGGTAATAAGACGGGGATCGCGCTCCAAATATAGGTCGCGTCAAAGTATTTATCCATTTCCTCACCAACTTTTATTTTATGAATAAAGACTGCTGAGCGTGCCAGCCTCAACAGTCCTAATAATGGTCAATATGCTTTAAATTAACGATTAACCGTTTCCAACACTTCAAATAAATCACGGCCATAGAATTTCGTGCTCAATTCGTTTGTTTTCTTCTGTTCTTTAATTTGAGCGATGGCTTTATCGTAAGCATCCGCAAATTCTTGTTCCTTTTTATTGAAAAGAGGCCATGTTTTAATCACAGAAAATTCATTATAGACTACTTCATCTTTTAAGTTATTATAGGGTCCATCTTCTGCAAGCACTTGCTGTTTAAATGGTCCTTCAATCATAACGCCACCATCGACACGTCCTTCATTTACCCACTGCACAACGTCAACTGTAAATGCGTCACCCGCTTGAAGCTTTACTTTATTGTCAGGGTTGGCCGTATTATATTCATCAATAATTGTGTATTGCGCATTATTAGCTGCAATAGGTGCCAACGAATAGCCCTTTTTCGCAAAATCAGCTAATGTCTTTATCCCTTCATCCTCTTTACGTAATACTAGGCCTGCACTACTTAACCCTAAAAATTCCTTTGGGAAAATAAATTTCTCTGTACGTTCCTGTGTAAAGAATGCGTTTTTCACCCCTACCTGATATTTCCCTTGCTCTACACCAATTAATAAATCATCACTTGTCGTTCCTACATATTCAAATTGATAGTCTGGTAATAATTCATCTACTAATTTCATTACCTCTACGTCATAACCTGTTGGATTTCCATTATCGTCTATATAACTAATAGGCTTTGAGGCCTGATCATAGGCAACTTTGACTGTACGAACTTCGCTACCTTCATCTGAATTCTTATCAGCTGATTCTCCAGAATTACAGCCCGCT
This sequence comes from Lysinibacillus sp. A1, assembly GCF_000801965.1. Lineage (NCBI taxonomy): Bacteria > Bacillati > Bacillota > Bacilli > Caryophanales > Bacillaceae > Lysinibacillus > Lysinibacillus sp. A1. The sequence goes on along the minus strand of NZ_JSZM01000021.1, from coordinate 10,924 downwards.
AAAAGTGCGATGGAAGCTAATCCAATCGCGGCAAATTGAAATATCTTATTCTTCTTCATGTAACATTTCTCCTTATTATCCACATTATTATTGATGGTCATTTAATTTCTGCTGTTCGATAGCAGCCGTTGCTAATTTAATTATGGTCATATCATCCATTGGTGGGTTATGAAGCCCCGCACGTACGTTTCGATAATAGCGCTGTAGCGGATTTGACAATTGTAAGCTTTTCGCCCCGACTACACGCATCGACTTATCAACAATGTCAATTGCGATATTCGTTACGGTATGTTTAGCAACAGCCATTTCATTTGTTAAAATGGCGCGTCTTGCCGGATCATCGTATGCCTCAGCTACCCCATATAAGACAAAGCGTGCTTGATGAAGCTTTAACTCAATGTCTCCTAAAAGCTGTTGAACATTTGGTAATGTACTAATCGGGGCATTCAAGCTATTAGGCTGATGATGATTAGCGAAATGTACGGCATAGTCACGGGCAGCTTGTGCAATGCCTAAATATGTGGCCGGGATATGTAGAATCCAGCCATTTATTTTACCGCCACTAGCATGGCTCGGTAATTCGACTAAGTGATCTTTAGCCACAACGACATCATTTAATACGAGATCATGGCTGCTAGTACCTCGCATGGCAGACATTTCCCAATTTTCCTCAATGGATAATCCTATTGAATCTTTATGGATGAGGAAGAACCCAATTTGTTGCTTCTCTTCAATCCAAGCCGAAGTGAGAAAATAATCTAACACTGGCGAAGCTGTAGTAAAGATTTTGCGTCCATTTATGCGCCATCCATCTTTTATAGACACAGCATTTGTCCCTGGTCTCCCCCCACGTGTTGGGCTCCCAGTTGCTGCTTCACTTACAGCCCTATTAATCATGGCACCTTTCTTTATTTCCTCCGCGAATGCCGTTAATAAATCCTCCGTCCATAATTTTGTGTCATATATTTCGCCAACAACGCCTAATGTCCATCCGAGGGAGAGCGAGGCATTCTCGTCATAGCTTGCTAATGTTTCTTGTATAAGCACCATGTCATAGACTGATAGGCCCTCTCCTCCATATTGTTTCGGTAAAGTGAGTTGCGGATAACCAATTTGCTGGAGTAGTCGATGTGCTTCGAACGGGAAACGAGATTGTTCATCTACCTCAGCTGCCTCGGCCTTTATAGGACTTGAGATGGCTTCTAACTTATCTAACCAAAATCGTTGTTGCTCCGTTTTAACAAATAATTTCTTCAAAAAATCTCCTTCTTCCCAATATATATAAATCTTATATATTTACTAAGGATTAATAATAAAAAAAATCCCGCGCTACAAATTTGTAGTGAGATAACATGTGGTACTGAATTTTCTGATTCGTTGACATTTATATTACTTATCACCTTTAAAAATGTCAATGGGTGAAATTCAAGTTTTTTTGTCTGTTTAATATGGTTTAGACCTATTCGAATTTTTATGCACCAAGCTTTGTTTACAACATATGCTAAGACTATGAGAGAGGTGTATATATGACTAATAACATAAATTCTCCGCAAGGTACGGGCATCGCATCCCATTTAGCACCACAGGTTATTCAAACTAAATTTGGAGATATTAATGGGGATGGCTTCTTTGAAACTATTTTTTTAATGGGGACTCAAAGGCCTGGTAGCCCATTATGGGAAAACATAACCTTAACCATTTTTTATGGGCAAACAGGGCGAATTGAACAAATCCCACTAAAAGAAAATGTGGGCTATCACCCAACCATTTTTCTAGGAGATTTTACTGGTAATCATATTGAGGATATCATGGTTATTTCTGATACAGGAGGTAGCGGAGGAATTATTAACGGGGAAATATTCTCCTCTACGAATAATCAGGTGCATTCCATTTTTGACACAGAATCATTTAATACTAAGCTCCAATATACTGTCAATTATGCCAACAACTATAAGGCAGTTGTTCAAAGTAAGGCTCCTGCAAAAAAATATATACTTGATCTACAATATAAAGGCCCAGAATATTTAGCAGAAATCTATCATCCAGATGGGACATTAAAGCAACCGATTGAAGGCTGGGTTGACCCAATTAGCGGATTATACCCTGTTGATTATGATCGGGATGGGACCTATGAAATTTTAGCGTATCAAGAGATTGCGGGTAGGTACCATGCTGATGGCTTAGGATATGTGGAAAATATATTAAAATGGGATGGCCACGAATTTGTAGTAGATCGACAAACGGTTAGTATTTTCGGAGAAGATTTACCATAGAGGGCTAACTCACATTTATATAAGAAGATATTAAACAGGAATCTGCTTATTTTCGCCTACTTCACGACAAAAATAAGCAGATTCATTCATTTATTATTATTTTTCAACTAATGCAAAGTAATTGTTTTCTGGATCAGCAAAATTAAAAACTCTACCCATTGGCATCATGACTAAATCGCCCACTTTAATGCCCTTTGCCTGAAAATCCTGATACATTTCTTCAATGTGGTCAGCGTAAAACATAATAGAGGGTGTTCCTAAATTTAATTCTGGCTGCATTTTAGCAATGATTTCTTTATTGTGTAGCACAAAGGATGTTTGAGCTTCCTTCGACGGTGCAATTTCAATCCAACGCATTCCCGCCTCTTCCTGCTCGTTTTTAATAATAAACCCTACTTTTTCTGTCCAAAATTTCACTGCAGCATCTTGGTCGTTAACATATAACATGACTTGTCCAATTTGATGAATCATGACTCTATTCCCTCCTCTTTTATGAATTTAGTATACAACAAATCAAAGCATTATATAGCTTCTAACAAATCTGTTTAGAGAAATTTCTAAAAATTGATAATAATATCTATTAGGGCTTACCTTTTACTTTATTTCTGTTAGAATGAGAATTATTTACCTTATAGGGAAAAGTATAGAATAAAAAATGTTATGTGAGGATAATACAAGTGAAACAACTAAGTGTAAGAAAAAAGCTTATTTTTTCGTTTTTAGCAATGCTTCTCATTCCAACACTGTTAATTGGAATAGTGTCGTACCAAAGCGCTGAAAAGCAAATTTCAGAAGAACAGCATGCTAGTGCAACTGAAAGCGTGCGCATACTTAATACCAATATTACGAACACGATTGAACCAAAATTGAAAGATGTGGAATATTTCTCAAAAAAGTTTAATCAATCTTATTTGCAGGAAAATAAAATTCCTGAGCTTAAATCCCTTCTACAGGAATATGTGAATATGCACCCTGAAGTTGACCTTATTTATATTGGTACTGCTGACGGGAAACTACTGGATGAACCTGTCCAAGTGTATGCGGATGACTTTGACCCTCGTACAAGACCTTGGTATAAGCAGGCTTTAGAAAATAATGGCCAAGTCTCAATTACCGCACCTTATGTTTCAAAATCTACAGACGATATTGTCATTACCATCACTCAAGCTCTACCAGATGGTTCAGGTGTAATAGGAATAGATTTAAATATTTCTACATTAAGTGACATTACGAATGAAATACGCATCGGCGAAACGGGCTATGCCTCTCTTTTAGATAACAATAAAATCTATATTGCTCAGCCTGATACGGAAAGTGGTACTGAGGCAACAGAAAACTATATCGCGAAAGTTTATGAACAAGAAAACGGGACGATTATTGAAAGAGATCGTCATTTACAGTTTGTTACTAATGAGCTTACAGGTTGGAAGGTTATTGGAACAATGTTTACCACAGAAGCAGCAAAAGCAGCTGCCTCCACATTAAATATCAACTTAATAATCATTGTTGCCTCAATTGTAGTTGGTGTGATTTTCATGCTCTTTATGATTAAATCTGTTGTTAATCCAATTAATAAGCTGAAACATAGCGCATTAAAAATTAGTGAAGGCGATTTAACTGAGTTTATAGACATTCATTCCAAGGATGAAATTGGACAACTTGGTGAAGCCTTTATCTCTATGAAGGTGAGCTTGAAAAAATTGATTCGCAACGTGGACCAAAGCTCACAGCATGTACAAACATCCGCTCAAGATTTATCTGCAAATGCTGAGCAAAATATTGCTGCCTCTGAGCAGGTTGCTGACGCCGTACAACAGATGGCTATCAGTACAGAGAAACAAACTACTGCTATTGACCAAAATGCGATTTCCGTGGAGGAAATTGCTAAAGGGGTTGTGGAAGTTGCAGATAGCTCTATGCAGGTATCTGATCTTTCTAGCCATGCTATCCAATTGGCAGAGGAAGGCGGGCAAGCTGTCGAACAAACCGTTAGGCAGATGAATTCGATTCATGAGTCTGTTACACAATCAGATATAATGATTAAGACACTTTATGATCGCACAAAAGAAATTGGCTATATTTTGGAAATGATTAGTGCGATTTCCGACCAAACAAATTTACTTGCGCTGAATGCGGCTATAGAGGCAGCAAGAGCAGGAGAGCATGGAAAAGGCTTTGCCGTAGTGGCTGATGAAGTTCGAAAATTAGCAGAGCAATCACATCACTCAGCAGACCAAATTTCTGCACTCATTACGACGATTCAACAAGATACCGCTAAATCTGTACAAACAATGGTAAAAGCATCTTCAGATGTCCAAGATGGCTTACAACTAACGGAGGAAACGAATAAAAAATTCGCGAATATTATTGCAAGCCTTCGAAACATCGCACCAAAAATGGAGGATATTTCGGCTTCTGCTCAAGAAATGTCAGCAGTCGTGGAGGAAGTCTCTGCTACAGCCATTGAACTATCAGACCATGCTAAATTAAATGCAGCAACTACAGAGGAAGTTGCAGCTTCAACTGAACAAACTTTATCCTCCATGCAGGACATAGCTTCTGCTGCTAAAACGTTACTTGATATGGCTGATGAATTACAGGGTCATGTAAATCGTTTTCACTATTAAGGTACCTCATTTAAAAATCTGGGTTCAGCACTTCATGGAGCCCAGATTTTTCTTTTGTCTAAAACTACAAAATAGGACATTTTTCTTTAAATATCACCAAAACCTAACTTTATTTTCCAGATTTTTCAGAAAATTATGTTGATTATTCTCTCTTTTCCTCTTAGAATCAGATTACAACAAAGACTAATTCCATGTACAACCATTATTAGCCTTCGTTGTCCCATGATCTACAAACTAATCATGACATATTAAGGAGGAATACCCTATGAAACAACTTAGTTTAAGAAAGAAACTCATCTTTGCATTTTTAGTCATCCTTCTCGTTCCTGCACTTATGATCGGCTATACCTCCTTTAAAAGTACTAAAAGTCAAATTTTAAATGAGCAACAAGCAAGTGCTATGGAAAGTGTCAGAATGCTTAATACCAATATTACAAATATGATTGCGCCTAAAGTATATGATATTGAATATTTTGCAAAAAAGTTAAATCTATCTCATTTACAGCCAGAGAATCGTCAGGAATTGAATAACCTTTTCCAAGAATACGTTCATACACACCCTGAGGTAGAATTGCTTTATATAGGTACTGCAGATGGTGGCATGATTGATGCACCTGTCCATGAGTATGCTAGCGATTATGATCCGCGTGTTCGACCTTGGTATACGGAAGCGATTGAAAACAAGGGACATGCGTCAATCACTTCTCCTTATCTATCAAAATCTACAAATAATATAGTAGTGACCGTTATGCAAGCTCTCCCTGATGATTCAGGTGTTATTGCCTTAGATTTAAATATCTCTGTGCTAAGTGCACTAACAGATGATACACGTATTGGGAAAACTGGCTTTGCGGCCATACTGGATAGTAATCAGCTATATGTAGCACAAAGGGATAAAGAAAGTGGAACCGAAGCTACAGAAAAATATATATCCAAGGTTTATGAACAACAGGAAGGCATCATTATTGAAAAAAACCAACATTTACGCTTTGAGACAAACGAACTGACAGGATGGAAGGTTATCGGAACAATGTTTACCGTAGAGGCTACAGATGCTGCCTCAGCAACACTTAATATCACCCTACTAATCATTGCAGTTTCTATTATTGTTGGCATTATTTTTATGCTTGCTATGATTAAATCCATTGTTAGCCCTATTAAGCGATTACAGCAGAGCGCACTAAAAATAAGTGATGGGGATTTAACGGAATATATTGATATTCATACGAAGGATGAAATTGGACAGCTTGGTGAGGCATTTGTCTCCATGAAAGTAAACTTAAAAAAGCTCATTCGCAATGTTGATCAAAGCTCTCAGCATGTTCAAACTGCTGCACAAGGTCTTTCAGCAAATGCTGAGCAGAATATCGCTGCTTCTGAACAAGTGACAGAGGCAATGCAGCAAGTAGCTATAAGTACAGAAAAACAAACAACAGGAATCGATCAAAATGCAATTTCCATAGAGGAAATTGCAAAAGGAGTTGTAGAGGTAGCAGATAGTGCACTACAAGTCTCTGATCTATCCAGTCAGGCTATCCATTTAGCAGTGGAGGGTGGACAATCTGTCGAACAATCGGTGAATCAAATGGTATCCATCAATGAATCTGTAGCACAGTCTGATAGCATGATTAAATCACTATTCGATCGTACAAAAGAAATAGGCTCCATCATCGAGATTATTAGTAATATTTCAGACCAAACAAATCTTCTTGCATTGAATGCAGCGATTGAGGCAGCACGAGCTGGCGAAAATGGCAAAGGCTTTGCAGTTGTGGCAGATGAAGTACGTAAATTGGCAGAACAATCTCATCAATCAGCAGAGCAAATTGCCACGCTAATTACAGGCATTCAACAAGATACGGCTAAATCTGTTCAAACCATGATGAAGGCTTCTACAGATGTCCAAGAGGGCTTACAGCTGTCTGAGGACACAAAGAAGAAATTTATAAGTATTATTGAGAGCTTACGAAACATTGCTCCTAAAATGGAGGATATATCGGCTTCTGCTCAGGAAATGTCTGCTGTAGTGGAAGAGGTTTCGGCAACGGCCATTGAACTGTCGGATCATGCTAAACTCAATGCAACAGCATCTGAAGAAGTAGCCGCTTCAACTGAACAAACATTGTCCTCGATGCAGGAAATCGCATCATCTTCTAAAGCATTACTCGATATGGCGGATGAATTACAGGGCTATGTCAATCGTTTTCATTACTAAAAATAAAGCACGGTGAATGATCACCGTGCTTTGAATTGTATTAATTATTCATTTACCTCATGGCTAAACTGCCACTCTACACCAAATTTATCTGTAAGGGAGCCGTAACATTTACTCCAAAAAGTTTCTTGAAGCTCCATAACAACTTTCCCACCATCTTTAAGCTTATCAAATGCTTTTCGCATCTGCTCTTCATCATCAGAAACAACTGCTAATGTAACGTTGTTTCCAACCGCATATGGTGAGCCTGGAAATGTATCTGAGAACATAATTCTACTACCGAATACGGAAAGTCGTGTATGCATAACAAGATCTTTTGCTTCCTCTGGTAATGGATAATCAGGGTTTTGTGGTGAATCCCCAAATGTCATAATTTCAGCCTTGTCCGTACTAAAAGCATCTTCGTAAAACGCTACAGCTTCTCGACAATTTCCGTTAAAAATTAAATATACCTCTACCGCCATTTCCAACACTCCCTTGACATTTTTTGAAACAATTATATTGTACATGGATTATAAATCATAACACAAACTAAAAGATAAATAATTCATCTATAACATAAGAAATATAGCCTTATCTTCAAATTTTTTATTTATTTTAGCAAAAGCTTTGACATTTCCTCAAAAATCATGTAAATTACCAAATGGCGAACAATTTAAAATAAATCTTTAAAAATATTCGTATTTTAGGAGTGTATATAATGGATAACGTATTTGACTATGAAGATATTCAACTAATTCCCGCAAAATGTATCGTAGAAAGCCGTTCAGAATGTGATACTTCCGTTACTTTAGGAGGACATACTTTTAAACTTCCTGTAGTACCTGCTAATATGCAAACAATTATAGATGAAACTCTTGCTAAGAAGCTTGCTGAAAACGGTTACTTTTATATCATGCACCGCTTCCAACCAGAAGCACGTATCAACTTTATTCAAGACATGCATGGCAGTGGTCTAATTGCTTCTATTAGCGTTGGTGTAAAAGAAGAAGAATATGTGTTTATTGAAGAATTAGCAGCTACAAATTTAGTACCTGATTTCATTACAATCGATATTGCACATGGTCATTCTAATGCTGTTATTCGTATGATTCAGCATATTAAAAAACACTTACCAAATAGCTTTGTTATTGCTGGTAACGTGGGAACACCAGAAGCTGTACGTGAGCTTGAAAACGCTGGGGCTGATGCGACAAAGGTTGGAATTGGACCAGGTAAAGTTTGTATTACTAAAATTAAAACAGGCTTTGGTACAGGTGGCTGGCAGTTAGCTGCACTTCGCTGGTGTGCAAAAGCTGCTACAAAGCCAATTATTGCTGATGGTGGTATTCGTACACACGGTGATATTGCTAAGTCTGTACGTTTTGGCGCTTCAATGGTGATGATCGGTTCTTTATTCGCGGGTCACGAAGAGTCACCTGGTCAAACAATCGAAGTCGATGGTAAAAAGGTAAAAGAATACTTCGGCTCTGCTTCAGAATTCCAAAAAGGCGAACGTAAAAACGTCGAAGGAAAGAAAATGTATGTTGAGCATAAAGGAAGCATTAAAGATACATTAATTGAAATGCAGCAAGACTTACAATCTTCTATTTCTTATGCAGGTGGCACAAAGCTAGATGCTATTCGAAATGTTGATTATGTAATCGTGAAAAACTCTATCTTCAATGGAGATAAAGTGTACTAATACGTTATAACCTCACTTCAGGATAGAACAATCTGAAGTGGGGTTTTTTTGATCATTTCATTACCCCATTTCTTTATAAACACCGTGCCTACAATACAAAACAAAATATTCTATTTATTATCAGAATTTTCTATTTTATTAGATAATTTTATATTATACTATAACTATACTGTATTACTTTAGAGGAACGGAGGTCTTTTCTATGATTAAATCAGTGCGTAATAAGTTGGTCGCTTTAGCTATTATTGTTATTCTCATATCTACAGTGCTGGTTGGAACAGTGAATTATTTTGTAGCAAAAGGCGAGATGGATCAGGTAGGTAGACAAAGTCTTAAGAATGGCACTCTAGGTATACTTGAATTAATTGCACAATTAGATGGCCAGGTTCAAAATGGAAAATTAACGTTAGAAGAAGCACAGGAAAGTGCCAGAACACAGATTGTTGGGAATAAAATTGAAGATCAAAGGCGATCTATCGATAACCCTGTAAAATACGGTGATAATTTTTATTTCTATGCCTTTAAGGATAATGGTATGGTTGAAACTCACCCCTCTCTTGAAGGTCAAAATATATCCGATTTACAAACGAGTGATGGACGTTATTTTGTAAAGGAAATGATTGAAACGGCACAAGCAGGTGGCGGATATGTGCGGTATTACTGGGCACTACCCTCCAATCCAGATATTGTTGCTCCAAAAATTACTTATGTTGAAATGGACAAGCATTGGGGATGGATCATCGCGGCTGGTACATATGAAATGGATTTTAATGCAGGCACTAAAAATGTTTTAGTTTACACACTTGGTACAACCATGCTAGCTACTATAATTGGTGTCGTGCTTTTTTGGTTCTTCTCTGGACAGATGACCGCCTACATACGAAAAATTATGGTGATCACATCGGATATTGCGCAAGGTAAGCTCACGGGAGAGGACATCCCCGTTACGACAAAGGATGAGCTTGGCACACTAGCGAAGAATGTCAATGATATGAAGCAAAGCTTGCATGAGATGGTCAACAATACAAAGGACAGTGCCTCCCAAATGAGAGTTTCTTCAGAAATGCTTAGTGCGATTACAGAGGAAACGACCGCCTCAGCTGATGAAATCCATCAAGCTATCAACGACATTTCTAAAGGGGCTGTTGTGCAAGCAGAGGAGGCTGAAATGGCTAGTAGTAAAGTGGAAACACTATCATCTCTGATTTCCAATGCTACAAGTAAATATAATGACATTACCGAAAATATGAATACTATTAATCAATCACAAGAAAATGGTAGACAAAAAGTAGATCTATTACTGCAAAATTCTCATGAATTCACGCAAGTAATCGAAGAGTTAAGAACTAATTTTTCAAGTTTAACAAGCCAGATGAAAGAAATTCATCAAGTCGTACAAACAATAACTTCCATTTCAGAGCAAACAAATTTATTAGCGCTAAATGCAAGTATCGAAGCAGCTCGTGCAGGTGAACATGGTAAAGGATTTGCTGTAGTAGCAGAAGAAGTACGAAATTTATCAGAGGATACAAATGAAGCTACTAATCGCGTTAAAAATCTATTACAGCGCATTGAGATAGATACGGTCAATTCAGATACAAAAATGATACACACTCTTCAACTTTCACAAAGTCAGGCAATGTCGATTACAGAAGTAAAAGGAGCTTTTACTTTCCTAGCCGATTCTATTCAAGACATAACCGAGCACCTTGTTTCTCTTAATGAGGGTATGAGTGAAATGGCAGAAAATCGTGTAGTGGTCATTCATGCTATTAACGAAATAGCAAGCGTGGCCACAGAATCTGCTGCTGCAACAGAGCAAATTAATGCATCCATTGATGAACAAAAGTCAGCCGTTACGTCTATCATGCACTCCTCACAGGAGCTGCATACAGAGGCAGAGCGCATGTATGAATTAGTAGAACGCTTTACATGACATGTGACATCCTATAAAAAAGAGGCTGGGACAAAACCCACCTCTAAATTAAAAAGCGTGTGAAATTTTACCATCAGTAAAATTTCACACGCTTTACATTTTTTCATAAAAAATAAGGACCACTTCTGATAAAATTAAGTCACCACAACCAAATTATACAGAAAGAAGGGTCCTTATGTTTAAAAATTA